>NZ_JASJHF010000071.1:0-20245 GCF_033791185.1 Moritella sp.
TCCCCTACATGAATGGGCACCTTGGTTGCTTAACCCTACGGGTTTTTGTGATGAAATTAACTGGCAGTTTTTATCATATACAATGCCACAATGGTTAATTGTAATATCTTCGATTTATCTAGCGGTTGCAGTTACCGTGTTTAGTTGTCATATTATTGGCATAATTAAGCCAGCCAAATAACAAGGAAAAAGTAATGAGTAAAGCTGAATTAACTCAAACTCAACAAGATCAACTAGACGCAAAAGTATTACGTCGTTTATTAGCGCACTTGGATGATAACAAACAAGTTCAAAATATTGATTTAATGATCTTGGCTGATTTTTGCCGAAACTGCTTAGGTAAATGGTATAAATCTGCGGCCGATGAACTTGAATTAGATGTGACAGATGAGCAAGCAAGAGAGCGTATCTACGGTATGACTTATGCTGAATGGAAAGATAACCACCAGCTGCCAGCAACAGAAGAACAACTTGCTGCATTTAATGCTAAACCAAAAAATAATGCTTAATTGAATACTAAAAAGGGAGAGTAAACATCTGTCTACTCTCCCTTCTTATATATTTACATCTAAACAAATCGATTAGCCATATTGGCAAAGATATGCTGTTTCTTGGGTAACTTTAACTTGAAACTTACTGTCAGCTGGGACATTGAATTGCTCGCCAGCGTTGAATGTTCGCCATTCAGATTGACCCGGTAATAACACTGTCAGCGCACCCGTGATCACGATCATTACTTCAGCTAATGCAGTACCAAATTCATACTCACCAACAGCCATAACGCCAACACTCGCATCTTTATCCGCTTCTCTAAATCCAATTGAAGCGACTTGACCATCAAAATACTGATTTATCTTAAACATCTAAAATCCTTTTATACGATTAACTTAATTTTCAACTAAGCTGTCAGAATAGCTGAAAAAAAATGCGATTAACAGGTCTCTGCATACATAAGTAATTAATCTGGTTTAGAAATTATAATAACCCGTCAATTGGATCATGTTGTCATCGTTATAGCTTTTATTGGCATAATCATCATCACTAATATTAAACCACCACCCTTCTAGACCAACAGAAAGGGTCTTAGTCACATGCACTTTAGCCTGAACAAAACCATGCTGAGAATTAAAATCAAAATCATAATTGTGGCCGATTAGTATTTCACTGTCATTCAAGCCAGTTAAGTTAACTCTTACGCCCGCAAAAATGTCATTTTGAAAGCTATTATCAAATGCTTGTTCACCGTGTTGGTCCCAGCTATATTCAGCTAATAAATTAATACCTAAATTTTGAGTTTGTAACAATTTGAATTCAGAACCTAATACCGCAGCTCGTGTCGATTCATCGTCAATGATCTTGTATAGCACTTCAGCTTTTAAGATCAATCTATTTAAATCTGCTTGAATATCAATTGACATTTGATCGACTAAATTGACATACCAAATTGGATCGCCAACGGCTTGATTACGTAATTCAGGTGTACGAGAGTGACCACCAAAGTAACTCACACCAACGTCAATACTCTTAATGCTTTTGCTGTAACGCAATGCCACATCGGGGTGGTACTCCCCCCCCCAACCTGCATACTCGTAACTATAGTCATTACCAAAACTAAAACGTGCGCCAGCGGTTGGCACTGCCGGTTCTCTATAACCCACGAGTAGCATGGCTTCCAACAGTGCTCCTTGCAAGTTGATACCCAGTTTAAACATAGGTTGACCCAACTTGTCCTCGCCATTTGGTGATTCAAGATAATCGGTTTGATTGACAATATCGACTAGGTGATGATTTTCCATTACTCCCCAGTAAACTTGATCGAACCCGATAGAGGCTTGCCATTTTTTAGTCACAACCGCCGCTTTAAATTCTCTAAAATCAATATGGGTACGTTTATCATCACGTTCATCAATACGAACAAATGGGTGCATCGTATACACCATATTATTTCGTGCTGAAGAGGCTTCCACATACGGAGATAGCGCCGCAGATATTTGATGATAGACGGGATAAGGGTAGTCATTATCCACAGGAAACATCGGCTGTGCAGGTGTATCTAGGAATAAGCGCTGTTCCAAACTAGCACTTCCCTTTACTTTTATTTCAGCGTTTGCATTACTCAAAATGCTCGATGTTATAAAGCCAAAGGTAATTAACCCACAGCATTTTATTAATGATTTCAATTTAATTCCTCATCAAAGAAACCAGTAACGAGGGCGAAGTAATAAACAACGATCCTTGTTGTCTCATTTATACAAATAGTTATTGGTTATCAGTATGTATTTGTATACATACTCGAAGCAATATTTTTAACTAAAACCATACCTAACTACAGCACATACTCCATACCATTTAGCCAAAAGGCATTAGAAATGATCTAATGCGAGCATTAAATTTAGCTGAAGCCGGCAATATTGGTATAATTAATGCATAAGTTTATTTATCAACAAATTCAAAAATAACGACGTAAAAATGACAAAAGAAATATCAATGCGCTTTAAATTGTGTGGCATTATCTTGCTAACGCTAAGTCCAATTAACTCTAGCTTTGCAAGTGGTTGGTTATTTGGTATGCATAACGATGTGATCTCCAATGAAGATGGCAACTATACCAACGCTGTTTTTATCAATTACACATCTGAAGCACCTGCATTAAACAATCGTTTTTGGCAGTCGTTAACAGCTTTTGATCCAAATTCCCTTAACTACGCCGTTAATTATCAATTGGGACAGCAGATGTGGACGCCCAGTGACATATCAATCGAAACACCGCAACCTGATGAACGTCCGTACGCAGGGCTATTATTTGGTGAAGCAAGTGTATTAGGCTATAGCACTGTCAGTTCATACCGACTTTCGTTCCTGTTGGGGGCTGTTGGTGAGCAGTCGAGAGCGGGCGATACTCAAAAATTTATTCATGATTTAATTGATGCCACGACGCCACAAGGCTGGGACAATCAAGTTGAAGATGAAATTGTTTACCAAGTAACCGGCGAGGCAGACCAACTGATTGGTCGTCCACTCATGCTTATTGGTGAATCGGACCTGTCTGTTTATCAACGCCTTGCGGTAGGTAATTATCAAAGTGAAGTAGCATTTGGTACCACTGTACGTTGGGGGGCCGATTTAGGTGCTAATTATAACAACCTAAGCCTGCACCCTCATCGTTTACAAGGTATGTTGTTAGCACCAAATAGTTCCGGCATCATGCTCTATGCAACAGCGGAAGTCCGTTACCGTTTTAATGATATTACCATCGAAGGTGATACGCCCGATATCGTACCCGAAATGACATTAAATAACTTACAAGGAACGGTTGCTGCTGGCTTACTTGCTTATTACCATAACGTTGGTATTAAATTCAGTGTCGTGGCGATGAGTCCTGACTTCGAAGAAGATGCACATGAGGAATACATCGTTGGCAGTTTGGGATTATTCTGGCAATTTTAGTAAAATCTCCTCACAAAATGGTTGAAATGTGCCCGTTTATTCAAATAGCTAAAAGTAGTTATCCGTTACTAATTAGCCGTGTTAGTATCCCTGCAAATTATTACTTCTCTGCTTTAAGATACGTTAAACATGCATAATTCTTCATTAACATATACACGCCGCCCAAAGGGTACGCTGGCTATGGTCAGCTTGTACGCCTTTACTGGTGCGGCAATCGCTGCATCAGTGATATTCTCACTGCTACTGTTTTTATCTATTCACGATAAATTACTCATGCAGATATTATTCGGTAGTTTAGCGGTGATTTTTGAACTTGGTAAGTTCTTTGCTTGGTATGAATTCGGAGAACGAATTGCACGTAAAGCATTCCAAGCTGCCATTGTTGCGCTTGGATTTTATTGTATTCTTGCCATTATTTCAATTGGCGGCAGTATCGGTGGTATCAATAGCGCAACCAATGTTGCCCAACAATATGTTGACCAGCGTGCGAGCAAAGTAAATGCGGTGAATCAGCAAATACTCGCGATTGATGATGAAATTGCGCTAAACAATAAAGCGGCAGATAAGTACCTAGAATTACAAATGATTTCGCTTGGTGTAACGCGCATCCAAAAAGAAAACCAAATATTACGTGAAAAGCAGGCCACGCTTCGTATTGAACGTGATAGTGCGCCTGTCGCAGAACAGGGTTCAGTCATTAGCTTAATTGCCAGCTTAGCTAAAATTCTTAATACTACGACTGAAAATGCACAATCTTGGTTAGTGATCTTTTTATCTGTGTTACTTGATATCTTTGCCGCTTTTTTTGTCGGTTTGATCGGTGAAGAGCTACGTTTCCGTCATTCTATCAGCCGTAAGAAAGAACAAGAAAGAGCCAATAAGGCGGAGCACTTACGCCTACAAGCAACACAAAGCTACATTGAAATTGAAGCGCCGTCTCAGTTGGAAGATCAATCAGCATTAATTGAAAAGCAAATGTCTAAACGTGCGTCCGTTATTTTACAGGCCGCACAAGAGCAAGGTTTGAAATGTTCTAAAAGACACATAGCTCAAACACTGAAATTAAGTATAGAAGAGATCGAACACGCTTTTGACGAGTTCTTATCGTTTGGTCTGGTGGAAAGAAAACGTAATAACCATTTACGTTGGATAAGACAAGAAGATGTAGCATAAGCCCCTATTCTTCCGTTTGACCAACATGCAGAGCAATAACAGCTGTCGTGTTGGTCAAGACTTCCAACAGCAATAATCATTGTCACTAATTCCTCCGTCATAATATTATCACCAGCCACTTAATCCGACTCATCTGAGTGATATGAATACAGGTTTTCTAAAAGCTGTATTAATATTTTCATCCTTGATAACATAGCAATTAATAAAGTCCCCTTTGTTATCGATTGATGAGTCAAACCGGAATGATAAAACAACAATTACACATTGCCCTTGTTGAAGATGAAGTCAATATCGCGGAAAATTACCGCGATGCATTACAACGAATTGGCTATCGGGTTTCACTCTTCCATAATCGTCAAGATGCTATAGCGGCTTTCTCAACTGTGCTACCTGACATGGCTATCATTGATGTGGGTTTACAAGATGAATACGAAGGCGGCTTTGAGTTGTGCCGTACTTTACGCCAACTATCTGAAACCTTGCCTATTATTTTTTTAACCGCGCGTAACAGTGAGTTAGACGAGATATCTGCATTACGCCTTGGCGCGGATGATTACTTAACCAAAGACGTGAGTATTCACCAAGTATTAGCACGTGTCGCGGCCCTTTTTCGCCGTATTCAAGCGTTAAAAAAGCCGCAATCGGCTGACGAACAAGTCCTCACACGCGGCGCATTGCGTATCAATGTTGAGCGTATTGAAACGTACTGGCAAGATCAATCAGTAATGCTTACCTTAACGGAGTTTTGGATTGTGCATACACTGGCTAAACACCCAGGCCAAGTTAAAAATCGAGATCAGCTGATGGATGCCGCACATGTGGTACTAGATAACAATACCATTACCACTCACATTAAACGCATCCGTAAAAAATTTAGTCATATCGATAGTGATTTTAATGCCATAAAAACAGCGTATGGAATGGGTTATCGCTGGGTTATTGAGTGAGAATTCACTTCAGTTTAAAAACCCAACTGCTATTAGTCGCCAGCCTGATGTTATTACTTCCTTGGGCAGGCTGCCAAAGTGTGGGTATTTTAGAAAGCAGTTTACGCCAAAGCCACAGCCAATTACTGGATATACAAATGAGCGCGGCAGTACAGCAACTTGAAAACCAACTCAATAAATCACCACAGAGTGTCAATTTAAATCATGGCCAAGGTAGCTATTACGCCCCTCTCACTGACAGCAAAATGTTATTAGATGGCTTCGATGGTATCGAAAGTGATTGGGAAAATATAACCACACCTTGGTTTCAACTTAATCGATATCATTACGTAGATAACAGCACAGTAGAAGCAAGCCCGCTCACAGCTAAGTTTAAATTAGCGGCAAACAATGACTTACTCTATATTCTGATTCAAACATCGGCACTCACACCGCATTATTTTAATCCAACACAGCCACAACAAGCTGCAGACCAACTGAATATGCGCAGTATTAACAGCACAGGTCTAATTACAACATGGCAAATCAACCCACAAGGTTCTGGCCGGGTCGAAATGCAAAATACCAGTCAAAATATCAAAACTAGCCGAGACGCAGGTACCTGGTTATGGCGTAATGGCCACTACAATATTGAAATAGCATTACCCATTAGCCTAGCTAGTAGTGCCATAGGCTTTGACCTTGTACTCAACCACCAGCAAACAAATCAACATTTTAAATCTAAACCAACCTCAACTTACGAGCGCAGTTTAGTACGTGAAAAAACGATGCTAAATCAACAGCTCAGTCATTACATGCAACCAGGACTCAGCTTATATTTACTTAACAGCCAATATTGGTTAGTTGGAAAATTAGATGCGGAACAGGCCATTGACGATGATCCAGATAGCACTGATATACAAGCACAATCTTGGTTAACGCATACCCTCTACAATAAACTATTCACATCAAATTCATTGCCTTACTGGCGCGAACCAACTCGCCTTGGCCGCTGGTTATTACCCCAACAATTAGAACAAACAACTTGGTATCAAGACTCGCCGATTAATAAACAGCTACACAGCAAAACCCTTATTGTCAATGGCCAGCCTTTCTACCTTGTTGCGGTACAGGATTCACGTCAGAGCTTACTATCAGCCAGCGCAGCGTTAAACCAATTACTGGTGTTTCTGTTTACTATTATCGCTGTTATTGTCACGGGTTTATTTACATTTGCATCATCCTTGTCTTGGCGCATTGTCAAAATGAAACAAAACTACCGCAACGCAATTGATAGCGACGGTAAAATAATGGCGGTACCAGATGCCAGTAAATGGCCTGATGAATTGGGTGATTTATCCCGAGTAATGCAGCAACTGACCGTCAATCAAGGTAAGTACACTGACTATCTGGCGTCATTGGCAGATAAGCTTTCTCATGAGTTGAAAACCCCCGTGGCCGTTATTCGCACATCACTCGAAAATCTCGAACTTTCCAACTTAGATCCAGAAGCAACAAAATATTTGACTCGAGCAATGCAAGGCACCAACCGACTAAGCCAAACATTAAACGCACTCAGTGAAGCCAATAAATTAGAGCAAAGTTTTGAGTATGCACAATGGCAAGTCGTGCCGTTTGACGATATGTTAGTAGAACTAACCGATGCTTACCGACAAATTTATAGCAGCCATCAATTTCAATTAGAATATGATCCGCAGGGTGATTACACCATCAATTTAGCGCCAGAGCTCATCGTCCAATTACTCGATAAGCTGATTAGCAACGCGGTTGATTATGCGCCCGTTGACCAACCTATTTGCTTTAAACTCACTAACCAAAATGAGCATTTACGATTAACAATCGAAAACCAAGGCCCTCATTTCAGCAGTGATAATATCCCACAATTGTTTGATTCTATGGTTTCTAATCGTCGGCAATCTGATACCCCCCACCTCGGTTTGGGACTACACATCGTTAAGTTAATTAGTGATTTTCATCATGCTAAGATCAGCGCAGCAAACCTGCCTGGTAAAAAAGGCGTTATATTTGAGCTATTATTACCACTAGGGAAGTAATTTAGAGGTACGATATATGTTAATACGGCCTATCGCAAAACGTAACGGCGTAACTTTTACTATTGTTGCAGGCATATTTATTTTTAGTAGTATTATCGCACTACTCTCGATAACTACCAATAACACCCTCTACTTTCCACTATTCGCTGGCTCTTTAATTATTGGTATAGTTCTATTAATTATCGGCATAGTTAAAATCAATGATGTGGATTATCGATTTTCGTTAACCAATGAAGGTATTCATTACTTCACTTCTCGAGGTGGTTTTACTATTCTCTGGCAAGATATACAACGTATTGATGTACCCAGAATAAATGATGGCTTAACGCTAAAGGACTTACCTTACATTGGTATTCGCCTTACCCAACGGGAACACCTCATTAACAGCGCCTCATTACCCACCCTCTCACACATGTTATTAGAACAGCGTGTGCTTATCATGCTCACCAATCCAACCGCCTCGCTTTACGGCAATGCTGACAATATGCTTTACCCTGATATAAAAGTAACCCATAAATACCAAGGTTTACAGGCCATGTTTATCAACCGAATGCAGTACCTTCACAACACATTAGGTTATGATATTTACTTTCCAACTGATGATCTTGATCGTTCACCGGCAGAGTTTGTGCAACTACTGCGTAAATTTAAAACTCACCAGTCTATAACGCCGTAAATAGTAATAATTATCAATTAGACTTGCATTAAATGTTTTTACATGGATAATACGAATTATTCTCATTAAGACATAGTCTATTATAATAAAACTAAAAGGATTTGTTGTGAAAAAATCTGCCCTTTGCTTTGCCATCTCTTCTGCTCTACTTTCAGCTTCATTTACATCACATGCTGCTAATGTACAAGTACTTGATAAAACGCTTTCTCCTGCAGCTAACTTTCTTGCTTATACTGAGTTCGAATTATCAGGTGAACCACTTGCTGAAGCGCTAGGTTTAGACCTTGACGTTTTAGACCCAAATCAAGTTGATCAACCAACTGCATTCGATTATGCAGCCGGTATTGAAAGCTACGAATACTCTGAAGAAGCGATGTATGCGTTAAACTACCAGTCTACTATGGGTCCTCATCTAGTAAATGGTCCAGTTAACCAAGCACGCGGCGGTTCTCTTGCTGACTTAGGTAAACGTTTTATTGCTCTTGCGGGCTCTGTAGGCTTCCCAAGTGAAGAGATCCCATTAAACATGTACCCTATCTCTGTACCATACGTATCAGGTAGCCCTGAGTTCGTCGGTAAAGTAGATACGACTAAAGTGAATGGCGAAGAGCTTGAGGTATTATCTGCAACAGGTAAAGCAGCAGTTCACAACACCGTAGTTCCAGCTTACTTCCGTGACTACAAAACATTAGCATGGGACAGTGCAAGTTTTGATAAAACCTTAAACCCTGGCGCAATCGGCAGCATCTTCCTGAAAGAAGTGATGTGGTCACAAGATTTCCTCGGTGGCATGCACGTAACGACAACAGATGAAGAAGTTGAAGCAACATCAAGCACCATGGATCAAGATGGCGTACACAGTCTTGGTGTATCAGCGGCTGATGGTTTCAACGGTATGATCTTAACTGAAATGTCGCTAGACAAACTACTTATCCTACAGCAACAACTTGGCTTTGACGGTAACAAGCTGGGCGTTAAATTTGGCCCGGATTATGATGCATCGAAAAAACCTATCTGGTTTGCACATAAAGTCGCGGTGAAAGAAACCCAGAAAAACGACGTAAATCACATCGGTGAATTATCAGTAACAGATGGTTCTTCATCATTACGTGATACTTGGATGTTATTATGGCCTGTCAGTGAGTTCTATGCATTTACTGACCAACGCACAGCGAATACAGCTCAAAACCCAGCATTCAAAGCTGTATTTGATGGCAAACCATTTGCTGCAGCACCGAAACAAAACATTGATAACAAAACTAGCAATAATATAATCGCTGACGATGCATTCTCTGTTGCCAGCAACGTTGCTAACCTATCGTTCCAAAATTTAGCAAACCTACATTTCAATGAAAAAGCGGGTACGTTTGTTACTAAATACGACGGTAAGCAAAATGCACAAGTTGATACATTTGACGCGGCATACAGCATAGTTGCATTGTCTATTTACCAACGTTCACAAGATGCATTACCAGTAGGTTATGCAGCTGCAGACGGCGGTGATGTTGATTTAGCAACACCTCAAGGTAAACAAGCACTGGGTCTAATCAAAGCACAAGCAGATTACATAGTTAACACGCTCGTGGCTAAAAATGGGCTAGTATATGACGGTGCGACGCTTAGTTCATCGGTGAATAAAACAACTAAATCAGTAGATAAAAACCAATCACTTGACGCACAGTTCTCAGCAATCCGTGGCTTAGTGGCTGCTTACCTTGCAACACAAGATGACACTTACAAGCAAGCGGCACGTTCAATCTTCCTCGCGGTAGAGAAAAACATGTTTGACGCTGAACTAGGTACTTGGGCACAAACGCCAGGTAAAGCAACAATCCACACGCCTTTAACTGCAGCAGCAATCTCTGGTGGTTTACGTGAAACAATGCTTCACCTTGCTAACGAAGAAGGCGAACATGTTCCAGCACTAGAACTACAACACTTAACTGAACGCTACACAGCTTGGTTCAAGAAAGTAGTTAACGGTGGCCAGCAGTTATCAGAATGGGTTGGTGATTCAGGTGAAAACTTACTGAAAGACAGCAATACTACCGATTCAGATAATGATGGTGTGAAACAAGTAACAGCGGCTGGCGGTAAATTTGGTACAGCGCAAACAATGGCAGCAAAAGTGTCGGTTAGTGCAAAATAACCGCCCTTTTGGCAACAGATAACCATCTCGCAGCACACTTAATTAACCTAAGTTAATTAATGATGATTAATCAATGAACGTATTGCGAAATTCAAATAAAAGTTGCAAAAAGGGATGAGATTTTACTCAGCCCTTTTTGCGTTTTCATACCGCCGATATGAATAAGGTTTTATCATGTCAGTTCAAATAGCTACCTCAACCAGTGATAATGTTTGGTCACGTTTACAAGATCATTTTAAACGTTTAGCCTTTCACCACAAAAAAGCCGAAGCAATATTATATTTAATGTTCTTATCGGGACTGTTACTGTGGCCGTTTATCACTATCCCATGGCAAGTAGAACGCACTGTATTACTGATGCATATGCTTGCTGGTATTAGTATATTCCCTGTTTTTGTTGGTAGTTTCTGGTTGTCTCACCGTAATCTAATTCAAAACAGTAAAAAGAAATTCTTACGTCAAACCGGCACAATAATAGAATACTTGCTTGTAGCTTGTACTCTTACCGGTATTTACCTTACTTTTTGGGGAAACACCGGCAATAACGTCAGCATCTTAATGCAAGATATCCATTTTTACAGCTCATGGTTACTCACCCCACTGGTTCTTCGTCATGCATGGCGCTGGACTGTCATCAAATTTTTTAGGAAGTCATAATATGTTTGCCAGTTTTTTAATTACCTTTCGTGAAGGACTTGAAGCCTTCCTACTCGTAGGCATCATTCTGTCTTACCTTGCCAAACTTGGCGAATCAAAGCACAACAAACTCATTTATATCGGTGTCGCACTCGGTTTAATTGCGTCATTAATTGTTGCCTTCATTTTCCAATTTGTTGTTGACCAGTTTGATTCCCATGAATATCGTAATTTATTAATGGCTGGTATTTTAAGCTTTGCGACAGTCGTCCTCACTTACATGGCCATTTGGATGCAGCGCCAGGCTAAAAGCCAAGTAGCTAACATGCAAAACAACATCCGGGAGATATTAACCACAGGTAATGTTTTTGGGTTAATCTTTTTAGCTTTCCTTGCAGTCATGCGTGAAGGTTTTGAAACTGTGCTATTTTTCTCGGCATTGATGTATTCAGGCCAAGGCGACTTTTCATTACAAGATGGATTAATTGGCGCAGGCGCAGGTCTTGTTGCATCGCTGGTTCTCGTTATTGTACTAATGCGCGGCACCCGTAAAGTACCAATCCAAGCTTTCTTCAAATGGACCAGCTTGTTGATCATTATCATTGCCGCTGGGTTATTATCTTCAGCAACCAATATGCTACAGAGCGCTGACGTATTACCTGTATTCCAAACGGCGGTCTTTGATATTAGCCATATCCTTGATGACCAAGGTGTATTTGGCACTTTCTTACGCGCATTATTTGGTTATAATTCATCACCTAATCTATTACCTTTGGTTGTTTGGGGCGTTTATTTAGCGGTGTTCTCTGTGTTCTGGCAGCGTGGTTATCAAATATCGACGAAAACAGCTTCAGTGGCATAATTTTACGTTGCTGAAAACAAATACTATATCAAGTGGATAGCATAAACTAAGACAACTGTTGCTGGCATGGATGCCAGCCCAAGCCCCCATGGATGGGTTTACGGCGAGTTGACGTGCTTATGCTATCTACTTAGGAACACGATATCTGACCAAAACTAATTTTAATCATTGAGTAAATAATGTCGAAACAAATTGTAATTTTAGGCGCAGGTCCAGCTGGACTAATGGCCGCATGGGAATTTAATCAAGCTGGCTATGAAGTCACTATTCTAGAGCGAGAAACATTTGTCGGTGGCATGTGCGCGACCCAAACATTCCAAGGCGAAAAAGGCGAATATCGTTTCGACTACGGTGGTCATCGCTTCATCACTAAAAACCCGAAATTATTACAGTTTATCGATGACTTAATGACTGACGATCTACTTTATGCTGAACGTACCAGCGTGATCCGTTTTAAAGGCCGTACTTACAACTACCCGCTCGCGATTGGTAACTTATTGCGTAATGCGCCGATCAGCTTATTAGCGGGCGCAGCTGTAGATTTAGTATTTAAACTGCCATTCCAGAAGCGCCCTAGCGAACAAAGTACCAGCAACTTTGCCGAGTGGATTGAAACGCGCTTCGGTACCACGCTATATAAAAACTTCTTCGAAGGTTACACGGGCAAGCTTTGGGGTATCGACCCACGTCAACTCTCTGCAGACTGGGCATCTCAACGCATTAGCTTGTTAGATTTAAAAGATGTAGCACGACGCTTAATACCCACTCGTGGCGCAACACCTCGTACCTATGCTAAAAAGTACCGTTACCCTAAACTCGGCTTTGGCCAAATGTACACTAAGCTTGCTGAAAAGTTACAGCTGCAAGGCGTAACAATAGTACAAGGCGCGAACATCACCGCCCTTAATCAAGGGCATGATCCACGTAAACATAATGAGCTTAATAAGGGTAATAGCATTGATGCCGTGACTTACGAGCTTAACGGTGAAACGTATACGATTAACTGTGATCACGTGGTCAGCACAATTCCTTTACCTGTGGTTTGTACATTAACAGGTTTCGATTCAGGTTTAACTTATCGTTCACTGCGCTTTTTCAACATGCCAATGGCAACAGAAAACGTGTCTCAGAATACCTGGCAGTATCTGTCTGACCCAGAGTTAATCGGTACTCGCTTGCAAGAGCCTCGTCGTCGCTCACCATTCATGGCACCCAAAGGACAAACATCAGTTATGATCGAGATCCCTTGTGACAAAGGTGATGATGTTTGGAATATGGACAATGACAAACTATTAAAACGAGTAAAAGAAGACCTTGATCATTTAGACGTACCAGATGTAAGTACAGGCGAATACTTTACTACTTATACTGAATACGCTTATCCGATGATGGATGTAAGCTACAACGCCAAACGTGAACGTGCAATCACTCATCTTAACCAATTCGACAACTTGGTCATGACTGGTCGCCAAGGTACTTTCCGCTATATCTTTACTGATACCGCAATGGAAATGGGTCTAATGGCTGCTGAAGGCATAATCAAAGGTGAGGATAATCGTCGCCAGATATTTGATCACCGTAATGAAAAAACAGTAATTGAAGTGCAAAGTATTATGGATGATAAAAAAATGCCAGAGGGTAAAAATGTCACTTAAAATGATCAGTACTACCTTAAAAACAGCAAATGTTGTAAATACAAAAATAGCAAAATCATTTATCTTAAGCCTCTTGGTCTTATTATTTAGTACGCACAGTTTTGCATATTCTTATGCCGCAGCAGGTAAAGAGCCGTTAATTGAAGGCCGTGAAGCCTTATTAAAAGCCCTATCGGCAAATGATTATAGCGCAGTGCAAACAGCATATGACTCTATGTTGGCTGAGTTTGTCTATTTTAAGGAACATCACGGTGTCAATGTTGTAGAACAAATGCAAACTGCGATCACGAAGCAAGATCAACAAGGAGTTTCAGCAGCACTCATCACTACGATGAAAGCTGAAATCATGCGCCGTCTCGACGGTGCAGAACAAAATATCAATGATTATCAAGTCGCGAAAGTGTTGGTTGTAAAAAGTAAATTGTTTATCGATTTACTGGCTGCTGATTTAACCGCTGACAATCGTCAAAAAGCTGATACAGCCATTCGTGGCGCCCTCGCCTCAATTGGTAATCCAGGGGTATTTGGCGTAGGTCAAAAGCCAGCAGATTTAGCGCGATTTATTGAATACCAAACAGATTTGGAAGACGCATTACAATTCATATTACCCGATGCACCAACTAAAAAATAAATCTTGGTATTCAGATGTAATAGTCTGTATTAGCTTAATAGCCTGTATTGCAGGCTATTTTGGTTTACTCAATTATTATAGTTTTGATATTAGTAGCGATGATGCACTCTATTTTCAGCGTGCGTTAAGCCACTTTTCAGTATTAGAATTCAGTCCTCACTTTCCCGGTTACCCCGGTTTTGTTTGGTTAGAACGCCTCATTCATTCCTTTAGTCAGCACCCTAACAGCAATGTAGTCGTCAGTTTCCTTTCTGCAATCGCATTAACCTTCAGTGTTTTTATTTATTGCTATCAACGCATAAAGATCAAAACCTGGGCATTGTTCGCAGTGCTACTGTTTTTACTGCAAGGTAATATCGCTGAGTTAGCTTTTAATGGTTTATCTGATGCTGCAGCGCTGTGGTTTTTTAGCTTATATTTGCTCTTCACACGCTTTACTCCAACATTAACCGCAACGTGTCGATGTATTACAGGTGCTAAAAAAGGTAGTGCTAGAGGTATTATAACCGCAATAATAACTGGCCTATTATTGGCGCTATGTTTAGCAACACGACCTTCTTACTTACCTTTAGTCATCAGCGCGATGTTGTTAGCACTGTTTTACCCAAGTAAATCCCAATCAAACTATAAACAGCTCAGCTGGCAGATCATCAGTATTACAATTATCGGGCTAATTTGTGCATTCTATGTGTTTATGCAAGACGGCTGGGCTTATCTGGAAGAAGGCCAACGCTTTACCCAAGGCCACTTTGCAATTTGGGGCAACACGGCAAATACCACTGATTCACTACTTAGCCAGTGGTTGACAGCATTAATTAATACTTACTCCGCTGTCGGACTGGGATTATTAACCTCGAGCCTCGCCATTGGTTTATATATTACAAAAACCCGCGGACTCAGCATTCTCACCTGTTGCTGGTTAGCTTGGATTATTCGCGGACAAAACCCTGAGAACATCCGCCATTTAGCTGTATTGAGCTTACTGTTGCCAATTATCAGCGCACAACTACTGGAGCATTTTTATCATACTCAGCGTCTTCGCCCAGCCCTGTGTATATTCAGTGTCATGTTATTACTCGTCTTAAGTAGCCACAGTCTCACGCAATTTACCGCACAAACAAATGCACCGGTATTTCAAGCGAACCAGTTCTTTAATAACAATAACGAGCAACAGATCATCATCAGTAATTACAATATCGATAACCTGCGTCACAACCTAGCTCAGCATGTAATATTAGATCAGCATTATCAGGACAGCAGTAATTACCAAGTTCAACAGCAAGGCTACTGGCGACTGAGCAGTAACCCACTGGATAATGAAAAGTTGGTAACACAATTTAAAGGCCGTTTTCTCGGTGAACGCAGTTTATACCTATATTACTTTGCTCCTAATCATTTAAATACCCAATTATAGCAAGGGATATTGCACTCTCACTTCAAATAGTTATAATGATAACCATTCTTAATCGCAATACCATTCTCCTACCAAGATGTTGTAAATCTATGAATATAAAATCTTTGCCTACGCTAATATGCACATTAATATTATTAACAAGCCAGTCACTTTATGCCAGTACCAGTTATTCAAATACCAAAAGTAACAGTTTGCAACTTTCAGCAGATGGTACTCTGTTTATTAGTGCAAATATGGATGCGGGCAGTGTTAGTATTCTCGATGCTAGCAGTGGCGAATTATTAAAAGAACAAACATTTGGTAAAGATTTACGCCGTCTTGCCCTAGATCCGATTAACAATCAATTACTGGTCAGTGATTATCTTGCCAACCAACTCTATCTCCTTGATGCAAAGAATCTGAAGTTAATCAAGACAATTAAAACTGGTGATCGCCCTTTTGGTATTGTCTATGACCAATATAATAAACAATATTACGTCACTCTGTTTGAAGCAAAACAGCTATTAACCGTTTCAACTGATGGCGACATAACCGCGACGACGCAAACAGCCGATACCCCACGTGGCCTTGCCCTTGCAAATGATGGGCGCTTATTTGTCACCCACAGCATGACAGGACAGGTATCCATTTATGATACCCGTGCAGCGACACTGCAATTAAACACGCTACAATTAAAAAAAGTCATTCAACTTGTCGATACGCCAGCACATGCATCGCGCGCGGTACCACAAGGTAAACCACGTGTACTCGATAATATTGCCATATCGCCCGATGGTACCCAAGCTTGGTTACCACATGTATTGTGGTCGTTTTCACAAAACTTCCAGTTTCAATCAACCGTCTTTCCAACCATTTCGTTACTTGACCTTACACCGGGAAAAGAAAAGGAAATGGTTGATAAACGTAAACAATTATTCAAACAAATAAACATTATCGAGAACAACAATACCACCCGTATTGTCTCGAATCCGCATGATGTATCATTTCGGGAAGACGGTAAAAAAGTATTTATCACTCTAGCTGGTTCTGAAGACCTGCTGGTATTCGATTTATCTCGCCAAGCTAAGGTTGGTAAGAAGTCGAAACGCCATCGTCGAACTAAATTACAAGGCGGTGTCAAAGCCACGCAAATATATCGCCATATTCCAGGGAGTAATCCACGCAGTCTGATTGAAAAAGATGGCACCCTTTATGTGCAAAATGCCATGTCTCACGACTTAGTCAGTTTTGATGTCAGTGGTAAAGGTCCTTTTGCTAAAGTTAAACTGGCTAATACACAATTTGCTAAACTTATTAATCAAGATCCAATCGCACCAGAGCTACGCTTAGGTAAAACTCTATTTAATCTAGCCAACAGTGAAAAATTTGAAAACAGTGCCATGGCTGGTGATTTTTGGATGAGTTGTAACTCTTGTCATCTTGATGGGTTTAACTTTACCAACAAATACCTATTAGCTGATGGTACTAAAAACGTAAAAGAAAATGCCATGACAGGTCATGTTGGACTCGCCAGCATGATTGCCGGGGATCCGATTGGAGCTTACATAGACATGATCCAAAAAACCCAAGGTGGCATGGGCACAGATCCTAAAAGACCAGAATTACCAAAGGTTGATCCCAAATCTCCTTCAGTAGAGATAGTACGTTTGATGTCAGCATTAAACATGTATATCACCACTAAAGATAATTTACCTTACTTATCAACGTGGTTACGTTTTGATGACGAGCGTAAGTTCACTCATAAGTCAGAATGGCTAAACTCAGCAAGTTGCGAATCATGCCACAGCACGCTGTATAAGCAGTGGTCTGACTCAAACCACGGTATGCACATGGATAGCCCTTACTATCGCTTCCAAGAAAATTTAGCGGCAGAATCAGAAGGCGAACCATTTCGAAACT
The DNA here is from genome assembly GCF_033791185.1 of Moritella sp. GTDB lineage: Bacteria > Pseudomonadota > Gammaproteobacteria > Enterobacterales > Moritellaceae > Moritella. Next base: position 17,544 of record NZ_JASJHF010000071.1, read on the forward strand.
TATGCCGTGGTTGTCATGCCCCACAAACGATATTAAATAACAATACCGCGCCGTTGACTCACCTCAATAGTATGTACGAGAAAGAAGGTCAGACACTGCGTGACGCATTAAAACAAGGCTTACCCGTTGATGAAACTGGAACCAGCTGTGTATTCTGTCACCGTATCACCAAAGCAGAAGATGCCGGTGGTAATACCGACATGACGGTTAACTTAAAAGACCGTGCAGAATACTTATTTGAGTTTTCGAATAACCCAGCATTAAAACTCATTGCTGAAGCGCAGATAAATGCATCGCCACAGCAACACAAAGACAGCTATTCAAATCCAGACCTGTATAAGAGCTCGCTATATTGTGCAACTTGCCATAATGAGTTCACCCCAGGTCAGGGTGCTAATGTAAATAACAACTATGGCGAATGGCAAGCCTCTAAATTTAATGCGCCTGACAACCCAGAACAAAACAAAACTTGTATCGACTGCCACATGCGTTTAGACATGACGGATTTTGATAAAAAAGTACCAGGACAAGCAACTGATAATGGGCCTATTAAACCAAACCTCATCGCTCACAACTTTATTGGTGGTAACTATTATTTCTCTGATATGCGCTCAAAAGAACACGGTAAACTCAGCCGTGACATCTTACGTAACGCCCTATTACTTGATGTTGAGACCAGCTCAGATGGCCATAGTATAGACGTTAAAGTAACAAACCATAATACCGGCCATAAAATGCCAGGTGGCGCACGTCGTCAAGTATGGGTTGATTTAGTAGTCACTGATAGCAAAGGCGTTACGCAATTAGTCAGTGGCCAGCTCAATGATGGTTATCTACCCAAAGACAGCCGTGTATTCGCCAAGAAAAGTGGTTATATGCACGGCGAACCAGTTGGTCTTAAATTCTGGCGCGTAGAGAAAATCCTATCTGATACACGCATATCGCCCGATGAAACACGGGTGGAGTCATTTAAACTACCCGAAGGTATCAGTTATCCGATAACAGTCGTAGCTAAAATCAATTACCGCTCGTTCTCTAAACCGTTAACCAGTAAAGTACAAGCAGCCTTTCCTGAGCAAGATATTCCTTTTGCTGCTGTGATTGAGTTAAATAAAGTAACTAAAGTGTTCCCGCAATAAGATTCCATACACTTGCTGGCATACCGTAATGGATGAAAAATCTATTACGGTATGCATTATTAAAGTACCAATCTACTAGTTACGGTTCACTAAAAATCATGAGCTGTTACTTATATTAGCTAAATAGTTCGCCTTTTTGGTAATTGAGCATAAGCTTATAGATATCTTTGTTAATTAAGCACTCTTTATGTATGCATATATCGCTAAACAACCGATTTTAAATAGCGCTCGCCAAATTGTTGCTTATGAACTTTTATATCGTGATAGTTTAGAAAATACCTTTCCGATGGTTAATGCCGAAATTGCCACCGAAAAATTAGTTCATGAACACTTGTTAAGTTCTGATATCAACAAGTTAGTTAACAATAAGCCCTACTTCATTAACTTTACAGAGCGCAGTATATTGACCGGCTTGCCGCAGAGGCTGATTAATAAGCCCATCGTGATTGAAGTATTAGAAGACGTACCACCGACTCAGGCGATATTCCAAGCCTTGAGCAAATTAAAAAGCATGGGTTTTATAATTGCATTGGACGACTTTATCTATTCTAAAGATTGGTTACCATTTTTTAATATTGTGGATATTATTAAATTTGATATTACCCTCACCTCATTTAAAGACATAAAAGCATTAAAACCATTATTAGCACAACATGAGATAAGTATATTAATAGAGAAGATAGAAACGGAGAGTCAATTCAAACAAGCACAAACCCTAAACAGTAAATACTTCCAAGGTTATTTATTTTCTGAGCCTGAGATCGTATTAAATGAAATTAATCGGCATGATGGTAATGTAACACCGATGCTGCGCGCAACTTAATGCACTCAGCATCAGAAATGAACAGAAAATACGACTAAGCGCTCGCGTTACCATTCATGAAATGTTTACGACACAGGGAGACATAGCGTTCATTACCGCCAATCTCTACTTGTTCTCCTTCTCTTAATACTACGCCAGCATCACTCACTCGTGCATTCATGTGCGCTTTATTGCCACACCAACAAACGGTTTTAAGTTCTTCAACTTTATCAGCCAGACACATTAAGTGATACGAACCTTCAAACATCTCTAATTTAAAATCTGTTTTTAATCCATACACAATTACAGGGATATTTAATTGATCAACAACACTGGCTAATTGATAAACCTGATCACGAGAGAGGAATTGGCCTTCATCAATGATAAATACATCAATTTTTTTATGCTCTGACCGTGCAGAAACAGTGGTAAATAAGTTGGTATCTTTCTCAAATACTTCGACTGCTAGTTTTAAGCCAACACGCGCACCAATAACACCTTTGCCATAACGACTATCACACTCAGGTGTCATCGCAAGTGGGTACATACCACGCTCAATATAATTAAAGTGAGCTTGGATTAATTGTGTTGATTTACCTGAATTCATAGCTGCAAACTTGAAATGCAAAGATGCCATGGTGGACCGGATCCGGAGCGAGACCGGCATTCGTCCCGATACCGGGCCCGACCGGCATCGGGCCGCCGTGTTTCTGCACTGGCACGACAACCGGTGTGCCGTGTACCTGGACACCTCCGGAGAG
>NZ_JASJHF010000072.1:0-8120 GCF_033791185.1 Moritella sp.
GTCACCATCACCTTCATATTGACCACCTTCAGTCCTTCGACCTGTATCGGTATCGATATAATCCATTTGCAGATCAAGCACCATCATATTGACCGTGGTTTTCTGTTCACCCATATGCGTCATCGTCGCCGGGTTAGTCCAAGTTGCTGTCGCAGTTTCGGTATAGACACCATCACCGGCACCTGTTGTACCCGCGTTAGCAACAACCGCTTCTTGTAACAGTAGACCACTGGCATTGGCGTATGTCGAACAAATCAATAATGCTAATAGTGTTTTTTTCATCAGAATATCCATCAATATGGGTCATAAAAATATACCGATATGATAGATACAAAGTACGGCAGAAAAATCAGTGATATTACGGATTCACTTTGGTTTTTTTAATCAACAAAACAAACAGTTTACCGATTAATTTTTCACCAAAAATACGCTGCGCCCAAAACATTAATTTCGCATCAAGTGTGCTTTGGTAACTCAGTCGAGGTGAAGTGCTAAAACCTGCTTTTATTAAGGTATTCACCGTTGAGCTAGTGTCGGAACCAGACTGATACGCATGTGTGGTAATACAGCACGCGCGAGTCTTGCAGCGCCATAGACATTGGTATCAAACTGCTGATGTACTTTTTCGATACTGGTTTCTTCTACAGGCCCTGCAATGGCAAATCCGGCGTTGGCATACACAATATCAATATGCCCGACTTCTTTAGTCATGACATCGACGATATCAGTCAGATCTTGTTCTGAACATACATCGACTCCATGTATTTTAGCGCCAAGAACGGCAAGGTTATCGAGTTTATGCAGTCGGCGAGCACCGCAATAAACATGATGATTATCCTTCAAAAGTTGAATAGCTAAGTCGTAACCAATACCTGAAGAGGCACCAATGATAAGTATATTTTTTTCATAATACGGTTTCTCTCATTAGATTAAATCTATGTGTTGAGAAATTATACGGATTGACGGGAACTGGAAATACGGTAGTTTTACGGATTTAAACATTCATTTAACGGTAATAAAGCCGAGTCAAAAAGTGATTACTACATCAGGCTAGGCACGGAAAATATAACCGTTCCTAATTATCGAGCCCATCACCTAATTCTAAAATCTATATCGCCTCGCTCTGAAATCTGTATAATCCAGCTAAATTTGTCCGTCCTAACTCGGTAAACGTATGCACTTGAGTATGGCGATCGACATATTATTGAGTGTTAAGTTACCAGCGTTTGTTTTATACGTGCTGATAAGCTATATCGATTAAATTTTAAATTGTAATTTTCAGGTGGAATAATTGAGTAAAAACAACGAGTCACATTTAGTTTCTGGTCGTGAATGTGGTGAATGTACTGCGTGTTGCGTGGTACTTCATATTGATGATGACAATTTTAAAAAACCTGCAGATCAAGTTTGTGAAAATTTGATGGAGAAAGGTGGCTGTAAAATCTATACCAAAAGACCGTCTGTGTGCCAAGATTGGCACTGTGCATGGCGCTTCATGGCACAGTTGGACGAAAGCTGGCGCCCTGATTTATCGGGGATCATGTTGCGTTCAGATGAAAACGGCATCATTTTCCAGCCAATACGCGATCCTAAAACCGTGTTAATAAAAGCACAAGCAATCGAGTTAATTGGTGGTGGTGTAGCGCAAGGTATTCCTATGTCTATGTCTATTCCGATTCAGAAAGGTTACCGTAGTTATAGTACATCTCTCAATGAACCTTTAGAGATCGCGGTGCAATCTAGAAATCTTGTTACGATTCAAGAAAAAATGCTTGAGCTGATTGAATTTTCATTAGCACAAAATACAGCACGAATCCCAATCATCGAAAATTAAAGTGGCGTAGTATAAATGGCTAATTTTAATATAAAAAATTCATTTTAAATTAGTCATGTCGAATAAAGCAATAGACTTGATATCAAGCCTATTACTTCGCTGACTTGGCTCTTATTTAAATCAACTATCAAACAACTCGGTAACTTTGCGTAATGGTTCTAATTCTGCGGTTACACGTTGTTTTTTTGCTTGTAAGATAGCCATGGTTTCTTCTAAACACAACATACCCGATTGCCACGTTGCCATGTATTTCAAACTATCATCCACACCATGATCACGACTGTAATTGAGCATTTCTTTGCTGCCAGTAACCGCTAACGGTGAATGCGCTGCGATTTGGCTGGCGATGTTTAACACCCCGTCAAGCATGGCTTCTTGAGTGGCAAATACTTGATTAACCAAGCCGTGTTTATCCGCTTCTGCAGCACTAAAATTACGTCCGGTATAGGCTAACTCACGCACTATGCCCTGCGGTAAAATACTCGGTAAACGCTGTAACGTGCCCAGATCTGCAGTAATGCCTAATTCCACTTCTTTAATGGTAAAGAAAGCATCTTCAGTGCAGTAGCGCATATCAGAGGCGGCGATAAGATCCAACGCACCGCCAATGCAGCCACCTTGAATCGCGGTTAATACCGGTACTCGCAACTGCTCAAGATCAGTAAATACCTGCTGTAATTGCATCACAAAACGGCGCATAGCTTCACTGACTCTGGCTTTATCTTTACCCATAGGGAAGTTATCAGGGCTTTGGAATACGTCTAAATCCATACCAGCACAGAAATGCGGGCCTTGTGCCGAAATAACCAAAACACGTAAATCATCATATTCTGACAGTGCAGCAATAGCCGCAGGGAATTCACGCCAAAAGCCCAAGTCCATTGAGTTGAGTTTTTTAGGCCGATTAAACTGGAGGTGGGCAACGCTGTTTGCAAAGGTTAGATTAAAAGTTTTATAACTAGATTCAGATTTCATTTTATCAGCTCCTTGATCATGATTACTTCATGCTAACAAAATCAAACACTGCCAGCATTATCTTTAGTCCACATATTATTATCTGCATCTGACAATTGACTAAACTCTTCATCTGTATCTATTTTCCCCCCTTATAACAAGTGCTATGTGGCAGTGCTCTCATAAAAAATTAAAAAATGTGAAGTCAACCACAACGCAGAAAATACGTATCACTTTAGGAATGGTTGCATTAAAGGTTGTGATCAAAATCGCTAAATTAATAACTCTAAATGGGTATCATAGCCCCAAGTTAGAGTTATTACTCTATATTTGATTGTTAGTTTATAAATTTATTGGAGGTATTATGAACATTCCTGTTTGGCAATATGTTGTATCGATGAGTATATACATATTATTCTTATTACTCTTGGTTGAAGGCATGCGCCGTACACCACGACTTACAACCGCTTTTTGGTTACTATCGCTAGTAACAGCTCCTCTTTGGGGTGATAACATTGACGGTTGGTTCCGCTGGGTTAAGACAGTAAGTGTACTGATCCCAACGGCTATCATCGTTGGTGGTGCGCGTATCGCTTGGTTATATAATGATAACCCGAATAAATTCCTGTCGTTCTTCCGTGGCGAGTGGGTATTAAAAGTACTTTACATGGTTCTGTTCCTGAATATCGCCGAAGCAACAGCGAAAGATTTCGCACTAGCAAACTACTTCAATGCTATTTGTGGTGTGATCTTATGTATTACAATTCCATTCCCACGTTACAAAAATGGTCAACGTCTATATTGGGTTGTCGGTAAAGACAAACCAAATGATGTCCTATTTTACTCAACAGCGGCATGGAACTTCCTATACACGACTTGGAACATGGCGTTCGTATTTGGTGAGCACCCAGCGTTCTTCGCAAGTTCATTCTGTATCTTAATGGCTGCTGAACTATACCCTGTTATCAAAGGTCGTCCGGAACTTTACATCACAGCGCGAATTTTCACACTCGCCTTCCATATCTTGGCTCGTGCTACGAATCCAGAAATGTTCGAAGTAATGGATTCATCAAGCTGGGCAAACCAAAGCGTCGTATATTATTGGGGTCTTATTAACTTGGTTCTACACGTTCCATTTGTTATCTGGTACTTCAAAACGCAGAAAGAAAGTCCAACTGGCGAGCCACCATGTAGTGATAACCAACCATTAATTAGTGAGTACGCAGGTACAGAACTAGACCCTGCGTGGAAAGGAAGACTAAGCAAAGCTTAACCACATAAATCGTAATCAATACCGAGTGCCCACTGTGATGGGCACCAGTTAAATTCTAAAACAAAGGAAAATAATAATGACAACCAGGATTAACTCACTGTTTATAGCAATGTGTGCCTTGTTATTCATGTTGTTCGCTAGCGGTGCTCACGCAGGGCCGCCAAGTGATGATATGACATATGTAGCTAACGTTGAAGGTGAAATATGGCAGGGTACACGAGATGGCCAGCCAGGCCAAGGTAGCCTATTTTATCGTTTAGAATTTGGCGCTGACAATCAAGTTGTAGTGACAAAGCAATCGGGTGGTTTTAATCACTCAGAACCACACGCATACCGTCAAGAAGGCAATCAAGTAATCATCGAAAGTAGCAGTGATGCACTAATTGGTGATTTTGATGGCGCAACAATGACATTCTATGCAGAAGATCGCATGTTGTTTGAAATTCCAGGTGACCAGTTTAAAGTTCACAAATGGTATGCTAAACGCGCTTATGGCCACGTATTTTTCGTACTAATTGGTTTAATGTTATTAAACGAATTATGTCGTCGTGTACCAAAATCGAACTACGTTATCTTCTTCATTCTACCTGTAGTATTACTACCACTTTGGTTGAGCTACGATGTTACATACTGGTTTAAATGGATAAAACTATATTCAGTAGTTGGTGCTGCCGCATTATTCACGCTTATCAGGTTTACCAAAGTAGGTAATATGAAGTGGGCTAAATTCGGCGCTGCTGCATTCCTTGTAATCAACATCTCTGAAGCGGTTGCTCAAGATTTCAGTATGGGCCTGAGTATTGGCGCTGCTGCAAACATCCTTAATGCTATCGGTGGTATTTTATCTATCATTACGCTTACTGCTTGGGCTAAGATCTACGCAGATAAATCGAAAGAAAGAGATATGATTTGGCCAGCAATGACATCATTCTGGATCATCGCCTATGATGTTTGGAACATTGTTTTCGTATACCTCAACTTCCCTGGTTCTGCTGCTGCACAATTCATGGTACTTGTTGCTGCGACACTGCCTGCAATGCTTATTAAACCTGGTACTTGGTTACAAGCACGTGCAATCACACTTGCTGGTTCATTCATGTACTACTTCTCAAACCCTGCAATGTTCGAAAGTAACGTAGTTATGTTACCGCGTACTGATAACTTAATGTTAGCTGCTGGTTTAGCTAGTTTCGTTATTAATGGCGTACTTGCTGTAACTGTATTTGGTCCTAAATTGAAAGCGCGTCAAGCAGCTAAAATGGCATAACGTTAGCCATCAATAAGACAGTACAAATATAGGTTAGTAGGTTAGTAGGTTAGTAACATAGCATGAAAATATAGCCTTGGAAGTTAAGGCTATATTTACTACTTCCCCTTTGATGACACGAATAATTGTCAGGTTTAATGCCGCCTATATTTTACAAAAACAGTTAAACGAAACGAAACTGAGAGCCAAAGCACACCCTGAAAATAAATACCCATTAAGTATTACTAACAGATAGTTTTCGTGACTCTAATCACGTAATAATTATCCAAAATTTTATATCATGGCTTCAGATTAGAGTTAAAGCTCTACAGACAAGCAAGACTCTAAGTCATTATTTATAAATAGATAAATTATGACTTTAGAATGTAGTTTGCCGATTAAGAGCAACAAACTCTGAATATATGAACCATAAAATATCCTATTTAATAAATAATGACCAACGGAGTCAAACATGAAAAAAACAATAATCACTCTTGCAATTTTAACGTCAATGTCTTCAGCAATGGCAGTTGCTGACGAAGCTAAAGCTGATATCGACATGTCAGATCCAACCGACGTATATACCACGGTCGGTCTTTCTTACGGTGATGCTGGTTTAGATTTTAAAGGCATGTTGATGCTTTCTAGCACGGAAACACAAAAAACAGGACTGATTTTTGAAGCTAAAAATATGCTTGACGAAGATTCATACGACGCTCCCGATTTTAACAAAGGGATGGCGGCTGTTATGGGCGGAGCAACAAAAGAAGTAAGTTCACGTTCTTACCGTTTACGCTGGGGTACAATTAATACCCAAAATGGTTTAGGTTGGTCAATTGACGCGGTTAGTGCAGAGCATCCTGTTTACGGTCAACTGACTGCGGTACAAACCGGGCCAAACATGACGATCCCCATTGGTGACAACTTCCTAATTTGGCCTATTGCTTATGTCGGTGGTGTTATCCTAGAAGACACGAATATAGAAGGTCTTATATCTCAGGGCGGACAGAGCGATCCGATGACAACTGATGGCGTGAATATTGCCTCAGCAATCGTAACCGGTATGGTTTATGCGCGTTATGCTATTACCGACCAACTATGGGCACTTGGTAGCTACTCTTATACTACTGATATTCAAGGTAAATCATGGTCTGATGATATTATGGACGGCGGCTTACAGATGGCCAATGCCAAGTACGACCTGACTATTGGTTATCAGTTCACACCGCGTCAAAATGTAACCTTGATTTATACCGGTGATGACAGCGGTTCAGATAGTGATACATTTGCGGTTGGTTATAACTACGCTTTCTAATTATAAGTAACAATAAATAAAGGCTGTATTTAAATAATGATACAGCCTGATTACATGACGAATAAATAATAGCAGGAACAATACAATGAAAAAAAAAGCTTTAGTACTAACCAGCCTATTAATGATGAGCACTGGTCTTCAAGCTGCAACGGAGATTTCAGGCGTCAGCGTACCAGACAGCATTACACCACAAGGTGAAAATTTACAGTTTAATGGCGCAGGTATTCGCAGCAAGTTCTTTATCGATTTATATGTTGGTTCATTATTTACCAGCGAAAAAATGAACCAAGGTAATGATGTTATTAATAGTGCTGAAGCCGCGGCTATTCGCTTAAATATCACATCAAATATGATCACATCAGAAAAAATGATCAAAGCAATGAAGGAAGGTTTCGAACTGGTAACCGCAGATCAAAATAATAACCTAGATACCAAAATAGCAGACTTTATTGATACTTTCGCAGAACCGATTAAAAAAGGCGATCAATTCACCCTATTAAGTGTGCCAGGTGAAGGATTGATTAACTATAAAAATGGCGAATTTATGTCAATTACACCTGGAGAAGACTTCAGAAAGGCAGTTCTTGCAATCTGGTTAGGTGATAAACCAACAGATAAAAGCTTAAAAAAAGATATGCTTCAAAGCTAATGCATCAAAAAAATCGGCTGCTTAGTGCTGTTAGGCAGTCTCCCCCTCCCCCCTCAGTCATCACAATATCGTGGTTCAAGGAATCAATAGCATGAATCCATTTTCGCTATGGCGAACCCTGTTTTTTCCACAAAAAAATGATTGGGATAAAAACCAAATTCAATTTGTTGAAATCATCCTTTTTTTTACATTATTATCTTTTATTACTGGGATTTACAGTTTTGTAAAATGGTACAACCATGATCAACAGATGCTCATCTATACCTCCCTATTTTTGATTTTCGCTGAATTCGCTGCCGCACTCGTATTACGCTTATTTAAAGCCATCAACCTCGCACTACATATCGGCTTTACAGGGATGGTCATTAACGCTTTAAATCTTGTTTATCAAACCGGCGGCGTGATAGTTTCACCGCAAGCGTTCTGGATCCCACTGCTTATTATCTCTTTTTTCCTCACTGCAAGTTTAACCATGGCGATAGGCTGGAGTGGTATTGTCATGGCTATCACGGCTTGGATGATTAACCAATCTTTGCATAACATTGGTCCAGCGAATTTAGCCTTGTCCGAAGCGGGCACAATGCTAGAGACTTGGTCTGGTATTATGGTGCCGCTGGTGATAATTTGTATCGCCCAAGCCTATACCGCCAAACAACGTCAAAAAGCCACCCTTGCATCCTTGTTTGCACAACAAGAAAGCCAAGCTGCAGCAGAAAAATCTCAACAAGAAGAACAAAATTTAAGCCGAGTATTGGCATTAGCGGGCGATAATGCCAGCCAATTAACGACCGTTGCAGAACAGCTATCACAACAATCGAATGAGCTACACAGTCAAGTTGATGATCTCAA
>NZ_JASJHF010000073.1:0-41862 GCF_033791185.1 Moritella sp.
CGCAAACTCACGTCGCACATATGCGTGAAGGCGACTTCTACCACGGTGAAAAATCAATCACGCTAGACCGTCCTCGCAATGTGAGAATGGAGCTAGTTGCAGAGAATGGTGAAACAACCGTTCTTAAGAATAACCTTGCGCTGCTCGATGGCGAAATTATCGATAGCATGTACATGAGTAAAACCGCACTGTGTGATTTTTACGAACAAGAAATGCAAGATGCTTACGAAACCGGCATGATGTTTTCGCTACACGTAAAAGCAACCATGATGAAAGTATCTCATCCAATTGTATTTGGTCACGCGGTAAGAATTTTCTACAAAGACGCATTTGCAAAGCATGATGAACTATTTAAAAAGCTTGGCGTAAATGTGAATAACGGTTTATCAAACCTTTACGAAAAAATCGCAAATTTACCAAGTTCACAACGTGAAGAAATCCGTCGTGATTTACATGCCTGTCATGCTAATCGCCCAGAATTAGCCATGGTTGATTCCGATAAAGGTATCTCGAATCTACACGCGCCAAATGATGTTATTGTTGATGCGTCTATGCCAGCGATGATCCGTAGTGGTGGTAAAATGTGGGGCGCAGATGGTCGTCCAAAAGACACCAAAGCGGTGATCCCAGAATCAACGTTTGCCCGTATTTACCAAGAAATAATCGCCTTCTGTAAAACCAACGGCGCATTTGATCCTGTAACTATGGGTAGCGTACCAAACGTTGGCCTAATGGCACAGAAAGCCGAAGAATACGGTTCACACGACAAAACATTTGAAGCGCCAGCAACGGGTGAAGCCCGTATCGTCGATATCGACACTGGTGAAGTACTGATGATTCAGAATGTTGAGAAAGACGATATCTGGCGTATGTGCCAAGTTAAAGATGCACCAATCCGCGACTGGGTGAAACTATCTGTAGAGCGCGCAAGAGAATCAGATACACCGGTGGTATTCTGGCTTGATCGCTACCGCCCGCATGAAAATGAACTGATCGCGAAGGTAAATGAATACCTTAAAGATCATGATACTGAAGGTCTAGACATTCAGATCATGTCACAAGTACGTGCGATGCGTTATACGCTTGAACGTGTTGTTCGCGGCTTAGATACTATTTCAGCGACGGGGAATATCCTACGTGATTACCTGACGGATTTATTCCCAATTATGGAATTAGGTACGAGTGCTAAAATGCTGTCTATCGTGCCATTAATGGCAGGCGGTGGTTTGTTTGAAACCGGTGCCGGTGGTTCAGCACCGAAACATGTACAACAACTTGTCGAAGAAAACCATTTACGCTGGGATTCACTCGGTGAATTCTTAGCGATCACAGTTTCTTTAGAATCAGTGGCGAAGAAATCTGGCAGCATTAAAGCAAAAGTACTGGCAACAACATTGGATCAAGCAACTGAAATGTTACTTGATAATGATAAGTCGCCATCACGCCGTACTGGTGAACTAGACAACCGTGGCAGTCACTTCTACTTATCACTGTTCTGGGCTAAATGCATCGCAGAACAAACTGAAGATACTGAACTCGCTGCGCAGTTTGCGCCGCTTGCAGCAAGTCTTGCAAAAAATGAACTGCAAATTGTTGAAGAGCTAAATTCGGCTCAAGGCAAAGCGGTCGATATTGGTGGTTACTTCAACGCTGACCCTGCGAAGATGGAAGCGATTATGCGTCCAAGTGCTACATTCAATGAATTATTAAACGTAGCGCTTAGCTAATATAAATCATTATTTAACACCAAACCCGTAATGGATCCGTCTGTTGCGGGTTTTCTTTTTTTAAACCGTGATTTACGCTTATAAAAACGCGATGACAATAACGTAAACTAAAATATTGCGATACACTTTAGAATAAGGTCGTTATCACTGCTAATCACAAGGTAATAATAGGGTACACAAGGTGAAGTTTAGAACCGATTTAAATGGGTTAAGAGCAATCGCACTTATTGCAGTTGTGTTGTTCCATTTTAATCCGAGCATTGCGCCCGGAGGCTTTGCTGGTGTCGATATTTTCTTTGTCATTTCAGGCTTTTTAATGACAGGTATTATCTTTAAAGGATTAAACACCGATTCATTAAATTTAGCTGAATTTTATTTATGCAGGGCAAAGCGAATCATTCCCCCGCTTGCTGTGCTGTGCTTTACCTTACTGCTCTTTGGTTGGTTTCTATTGCCACCGCTGGACTATTTAAACTTAAGTAAACATGTTGCTAGCAGTACCACGTTTATCTCCAACATTACCTATTTTTATGAGTCTGGCTATTTTGATGCCAGCGCCCATGAGAAATGGTTATTACATACTTGGTCATTATCTGTTGAATGGCAATTTTATATTCTCCATCCGATTATACTGCTGTTTTTAAAACACTATTTTTCACTGAATACATTAAAGCGGTTATTAATCATATCGACGATTTTAAGCTTTCTATTCTGTATAATCGCCACAGAAAAATGGCCTACGTTTGCTTATTATTCACTGCCCTCTCGCGCATGGGAAATGCTATTGGGCGGAGTTGCTTATTTTTATCCTTTAAAATTAACAGTAAACCAAAAAAAATTACTCGAAATTATTGGTCTCAGCTTAATTCTATTATCATTTACTTTAACATCCAAGATCACACCTTGGCCTGGTTACGTCGCTTGCGTCCCAGTATTCGGTGCGTACCTCATCCTCATAAGTGATCGAAAAACCAGTATTTTTACCAATAACAGATTGTTTCAAGCACTCGGTAAATGGTCATATTCAATCTACCTTTGGCATTGGCCAATTTTGGTCTACGGCGTATATTTTAAATTAGATTATTGGCTTCCTATCGGCTTAGTATTATCCGTCATATTGGGGGCCGTTAGTTATTATCTTGTTGAATGTCGTCAGTTTGAGAAAAGGAAACATACTCTCGCTTTAACAATGTGCCCCGTGCTTATTTTTGTTGCTTTTTATCAATCGACTCCATTTCTTTTATATCAATTGTCCGGCATGCCGAAACACATTATCGAAGCTAACCTGAATCAAATAGATAAAGGTGAACGTTATACTTGGCAAATGATGAATAAACTCAAAAAAAATAAAATAGATGACGATAAATTAAATGTTATGTTTATCGGTGACTCTCAGTCGGCCGATTTTGTTAACGTGATTAATGAAAGAATAAACGTCACGGATAACGATAAGGTTAATTTTATGGCAAATAAGGTATCAGCCAAATGTGGCGTATTTTATCGCCTAGCTGATGAATTAAACGATCTCTACAGCGCGGTTAATTTGATTGACAAAATCGGTAAAAAAAGACTAAGCAAATGCACCACGATGATCAATAAAGTCACCGCAGATACACGGTTACTCCATGCTGATTTTATTTTTATTGCGATGAATTGGCGCAGCTGGTCTTTAAATTATAATATCCAAGCCATTCAGCTGATAAAACGTAATAATCCACAGGCAAAAATATACATTATCGGTAATAAAGCTTTGGCACGTTCACTACCAGGTCTTATGGTTGACGCATTTAAAAAGGAGCAAGACATTAGCGAAGCTGTGTTCGAATCACTGCCTGCGGTGAATATTGAAAATAATACTGTCTTCTATAACAATCAAAACTTAGGTTATCAATTTATCAATATGACTAATGCATTCTGCCCCACCAATAAATGCAATGTCATCAGTGAGAATGGTCTGCCATTTTACTATGATGAAGTGCACATAACAAAACAAGGGGCCGTGTATCTTGCAGACAGATTAAGACCTCTGTTACCACCACAACTTGATTAACAGTCATTCTAGGTTCGTTATCTACGCGTGTATTTTAACGGCCTCTGCATTACCCGATACTAAATAAGCCGATATTAAATTACCCTATAAATAGACCGCCAAAATTTGCTACAATTGCTGTATAAGAATCTTAATTATTAGCGATAGCATGTCAAAATCAGCACCAGCAAAACCAAAACTAACTCTAGGCCGAAAGAAAAGCCCATCTGAGCAGGCCAGAAAGAGCCAAATAAGTTATACCAATACGGTAAAGCCACGCGGTAAGAGCAATCGTCCACAGCATGCCAAGCCCAAAGAAAGTGGCCCAACGCAAGTGTATGTATTCAACAAGCCTTACATGGTATTAACCCAGTTTACCGATGCTGATAATCGCGAAACATTAAAAGACTACATCAAGGTGCCGGACATTTACGCCGCAGGTCGTCTTGACCGTGACAGCGAAGGGTTATTGTTACTGACTAATAACGGCCGCTTACAGGCAAAGTTAACCCAGCCAGGTGAGAAAACAGAAAAGACCTACTGGGTACAAGTTGAAGGTGAACCGAGTCCTGAAAAATTAAGCGATTTACGCTACGGCATTGTATTAAAAGACGGTCCAACGCTACCAGCTAAAGTTGAAATAATGACAGAGCCAGCGGTGTGGCCACGTGTACCACCCATTCGTGAACGCCAGAGCATCCCAACAACATGGCTATCGATCACCATCGTCGAAGGACGTAACCGCCAAGTGCGTCGTATGACTGCGCATATCGGCCATCCAACATTACGTTTGATCCGCTACCGCATTGGCCCATGGACGCTGGATAACATCCAACCAGGTGAGCTAGTTGAAAGTAGTATTAACATGATGAATTAGTAGCAAAGTCTGTTTTTGCGTTAACCTTCATGGTAAAATTCGCGCCATTGAAACTTGCGCTCATGAGAACTGTACTTTGCAGTGCTCTGAATACTTGTTTTAACAAAATATTTAATACATCAGCAAAAAAGCCTTTAACTTTATTTGCATTACTACAAGAGTAATTAAAAGGTCCTATGACAAATACTACAATCGACGCCAGTACTAAAGCATTAAACAGTACTAAAAAAGTAATCGTTGGCATGTCCGGCGGTGTTGACTCATCTGTTTCTGCTTACTTGCTACAGCAGCAAGGTTATCAAGTAGAAGGCCTGTTCATGAAGAACTGGGAAGATGACGATAATGATGAATATTGTGCCGCTGCTGAGGACCTAGCAGACGCGCAAGCAGTATGTGATAAATTAGGTATCGAGTTACACGCAATTAATTTCTCAGCTGAATACTGGGATAACGTGTTTGAATACTTCTTAGCTGAATACAAAGCTGGCCGTACCCCAAATCCAGATATTCTTTGTAACAAAGAAATCAAATTTAAAGCATTCCTGCAGTTTGCATCAGAAGTACTTTCTGCTGACTACATTGCCATGGGTCACTACGTAAGCCGCCGTCAAAAGGCCGATGGTACATTTGAAATGTTACGTGGCTTAGATAGCAACAAAGACCAAAGCTATTTCCTCTACACCTTAGATCATGTGCAAGTTTCACGCTCATTGTTCCCTGTTGGTGAATTAGAAAAGCCTGAAGTACGTCGAATTGCTGAAGAACAAGACTTGATCACAGCCAACAAAAAAGACAGTACCGGTATCTGCTTTATTGGTGAGCGTAAATTCACTGAATTTTTAAGTAAATATCTACCTGCACAACCCGGTAAAATTGAAAGTGTTGATGGCGAAGAAATTGGTGAACACCAAGGCCTTATGTACCACACGCTCGGTCAACGTAAAGGCCTGCATATCGGCGGTATGAAAAACAATAACAGCCAAGAACCTTGGTATGTGGTTGATAAAGATATGGAGCGTAACGTATTGCTTGTAGCACAAGGCCACAACCACCCACGTTTATTCTCCGAAGGTTTAATGGCATCACAAATCCATTGGGTTAGCCGCGAACCATTAACACAGCCATTACGCTGTACTGTAAAAACACGTTACCGTCAGACAGATGTTCCTTGCTTGGTAACACCTATCGGCGAAGACCAAATTGAAGTAACTTTTGATAAACCCGAACTTGCCGTCACCCCAGGCCAATCAGCGGTATTTTACCTTGATGACGTTTGCCTCGGTGGCGCAATTATTGATGTTCAAATTAGGGGCTAACAGTGTCAACTAACTTCCAAGAATCAAACATCGCTTTTGCTGGTGTTTGTCAGGCCGCAGCGCTTGTACATCAGCTTGCGACAACAGGTAATTGTGACGAAACACAATTAAGCAATACCTTACGTTGTGTGATCGTAACAGACCCAAGTCAAACTATTGAAGTTTATGGCGAGTACGCAAACCTAGAACTGGGCTATAAAACCCTAGTAGCACAACTAAGCAATACATCAACAGGTCCAGATAGCGCCTTAACACGCTACATGATCGGCTTGGTGGCGCTAGAGCGTAAGCTTGCTAAACGCAATGACATTCTTGGCATGTTAGGTGAACGTATCTCGCAAGTTAAACGCCAAACTCATCATTATGAGTTAACGGATGCACAAATTTTAAGTAATATGGCGTCAATCTATGTAGACCTAATTAGTCCACTGGGCACCAAGATCCAAATTGCAGGAACAGCAAGCTTCCTGCAACAAACATTGGTGAGAGATAAGATCCGTGCATTACTATTTGCCGGTATTCGCTCAGCAGTGTTATGGCGACAAACAGGCGGTAAACGCCGCCAAGTAGTTTTCAATCGTAAACACATGGTAGAGCAAGCTAAACAACAATTGGCTCGAATTTAACCTAAACACACCCAGGAGTATGTAATGGAATTATCAGCGTTAACAGCTGTTTCCCCGGTCGATGGTCGCTATGGTAGTAAAACAGTAGCCCTGCGTTCAATTTTTAGTGAATTTGGTCTAATCAAATACCGTGTACAAGTAGAAGTTCGCTGGTTACAAAAACTAGCTGAATGTGACGCGATTGCAGAAGTACCAGCACTAAGCGCTGATGCTAACGCTGCATTAAACAGCATCACAGACAACTTCTCTGAAGCTGACGCTGCACGTATTAAAGCAATTGAAAGCACAACAAACCACGATGTAAAAGCAGTTGAATACTTCTTGAAAGAGAAAGTAGCTGATAACGCAGAACTGAATGCAGTTTCTGAGTTCATCCACTTCGCTTGTACTTCAGAAGATATCAATAACCTGTCTCACGCATTAATGTTAACTGAAGCGCGTGAAACAATTCTTTTACCTTACTGTGAAAAGCTTATCGATAGCCTAACAGTGTTAGCCAAAGAATATGCTGCTGTACCATTACTATCACGTACTCACGGCCAGCCTGCGTCGCCAAGTACTATGGGTAAAGAATTTGCTAACGTTGTAGTGCGTTTACGCCGTCAAATGTTACAAATCGCTAATGTTGAAATCTTAGGTAAAATCAACGGTGCTGTAGGTAACTACAACGCACACATCTCAGCTTACCCTGATGTTGATTGGAACGAGTTCTCTGAAGAGTTCGTATCTAGCTTAGGTGTTGTATGGAACCCGTACACAACGCAAATCGAACCGCATGATTATATTGCTGAACTTTATGACGCAATTGCACGTTTCAATACCATCATTCTTGATTTTGACCGTGATATCTGGGGTTACATTTGCCTAGGCCACTTCAAACAAAAAACCATTGCTGGTGAAATTGGCTCTTCAACAATGCCGCACAAAGTTAACCCGATTGATTTTGAAAACTCAGAAGGTAACATTGGTATTGCTAACGCACTATTCAATCACCTTTCTGCAAAATTACCGGTTTCTCGCTGGCAGCGTGATTTAACAGATTCAACGGTACTACGTAACCTAGGTGTTGCTATCGGTTATTCTGTTATTGCCTACGAGTCAACGTTAAAAGGTGTAAGCAAATTACAACTTAACGAAGAAGCGTTACTTGCTGATCTTGATCGTAACTGGGAAGTTCTGGCTGAGCCAATCCAAACAGTTATGCGTCGCTACGGCATCGAAAAACCATACGAAAAGCTAAAAGAACTTACTCGTGGTCGTCGTGTTGATGGTCCTGCTATGCAAGAATTCATCGATACACTAGACCTAACTGATGCAGTTAAAGCGGAATTAAAATTAATGACGCCAGCTAACTACATCGGTCGTGCTGTTGAGTTCGTTAACGAGCTATAATTTATAGTTGTAGTTAGTACGCAGTAGAAATTAAAACAGCCCAAGTAACGTGTTAACTAGAAATAGTAACAAATTGCTTGGGCTTTTTTGTGCGCTAGTTATCATTCCAGTTTTTTATATCAACAAATCAGATATCGTAAAATAGCATATTTGTAAAATATAAATTCAAAACGAAACAAATAAACCTCACTATAATTTCAATATGAAATACCTAATTAGCCTTTTATAAAACATCCTTTCGAAGTTAGCCCCCCATCTTGTAACTAATCCATATACACGGATAATCAGCATTACATTTACATCTGGTTAACCAAGGATTTACACCATGAACGGATCATTTCTCATTGAAGCATTTCAAGCCCCCTCAACGTGTGCACAAAACTTAGGTAATTTCTTTAATGACTTAGGTGCAGATCCTTACCTTGAAAGTAACTGTCGATTCCGTGCATTTTCACAATATCAAAAAACTGACACACAATTTGAAAAGTTAGGCTCAAGTACGTTTATGCAGTCATCTGATGTAAACCGTTTGATTGGCAATGTGCAGCGTAAATTTGCAGACATTTCGCCGTCACTTGATCAACACCCTGACTTTCAGAATCTATTAAATGCATTTTTAGAACGTACTAACGTTGATACCACTAAACAGCCAATTGGCGTGCACCAGATCCGCGTAGTCTGCTCAAAAGACCAGTCAGGTTCACCAGCCCCAGAAGGGATTCATCAAGACGGTTTTGATTTTGTCGGTATTTTTTGTGTAAAACGAGACAACATCGCTGGGGCATTTACGCAGATATTTTCATCGCCTGTTGACCAACATCCGCACATGAGTACCACGCTAGAAGAAAACCAATTTATCATTTTCAATGATCGTCGTTACTACCACTACGTGACGGAAACATTGCCTGGTCTTCAAGATGAAACCGGTCTACGCGACGTATTTGTTTTCACCGCTTAATTTACAGCGTAGCTATAAAAGCAGCGAATAAAACAGCGCACAAAACAGTGATGGGAGCTGTCATTAACACAGTCACCACAACCTATTTAACACACTAAAGAACAGCATTACGCTTACACAAAAAACTGTAAACGTAATCATGATTTTATTAAAGGAATAACCGATGAACTTATGTATTGAGTCAATCCGCCAAGCGTTTCCAGCACTACAGCAACAAGTAAATGGCGAGCCAGTGTATTTTTTTGATGGTCCTGGTGGCTCACAAGTTCCACAGTCAGTACTCGATACTATGACTGCCTACTTAGGTAAATATAACTCGAACCTTGGCGGCCGCTTTTTCTCTAGTGAAAAGACCGTTGATGTCATGCGTAACGCCCGCTTAGCAGGCCAAGCACTGTTAAATACGGAGTCGCCAGATAACATCGTTTTTGGCGCGAACATGACCTCACTGACTTTCCAATTAAGCCGTGCTATCAGCCGTGATTGGCAAGCCGGTGATGAAGTGGTTGTTACTTCATTAGATCATTATTCGAATGTTTCTACATGGCAGCAAGCCGCGGATGATAAAGGCGCGATAGTACATCAAGCCCGTGTTAATGAAGACGATTGCACCTTAGATAGTCGCCATTTAATCTCATTGATTTCAGCTAAGACTAAGTTAGTGGCATTAACATTTGCATCAAATACCACAGGTTCATTGGTAGATGTTAAACCGATTATTGCTGCTGCACATGCTGTCGGCGCTAAGGTTTATATTGATGCAGTTCATTACGCGCCACACAAGCTGGTAGATGTACAAGCTTTGGGTTGTGACTTCTTAGCTTGCTCTGCGTATAAGTTCTTTGGTCCGCACGTCGGTATCGCCTATGTGGCGCCACAATGGCTACATAGCTTATCGCCTTACAAAGTCGAGCCAGCAACAAACCAAGGACCAGGTCGTTTTGAAACCGGTACTCAAAGTTTTGAAGCATTAGCAGGCTTTACCGCGGCTGTTGAATACCTTGCCCATGCAGGTGATCAGACGCTACCGTTACGTGAAAGGCTGGTACAAAGTTTCGATCTATATCAAGCCCATGAGCAGCAGTTAAGCAAGCACTTCTTGGCTAAGCTAACGCTATACAGTAACGTAACACTGTACGGTATCAACGATATGGAAAGACTGGCTGAGCGTACACCGACTTTTTCTATCCGCATTGATCATGCCTCTCCTGAAGACGTATCCGGCCTACTCGGTCAACATAATATGTGCGTTTGGAACGGTCATTTCTACGCTATCGGTTTGTGTAAACAGCTCGGTATTTTAGATAAAGGCGGCGTGATACGTATTGGCTTTATGCACTACAATACCACCAGCGAAATTGATGCATTATTTGCGATATTAGAGACCGTATTAGAGACAGTAGTAGAAAAATAACCACTAATACTAGCTGTAAGCTGTAAATAGACCGTATAAGCCCAAGTGTTTCCTGATACTTGGGCTTACATTTATCAACTCATTATTCAATCTCATCACAGCTTACATTCACTTAAATAGCAAAAACAACACTTTGATAACACTTTCATTTAGCCCGCTATGCTAGCCTATTAACGCATCACTACTAAAATATCATTCGTTAATTTACACTGCAAGGAAGCAAAATATGTCACGTCAATCGAGAACGGTACAGCAATGGTTTGATGAATATGGGGTTAGCCACCAAAACAAAACCAATAAGCTGATCCATTGGATCATGGTGCCAATTATTTTCTTTACCATCGTCGGTTTACTCTGGTCGGTCCCTAAGATGGATTGGATGGATGTATCGCCTTGGCTAAACTGGGCAACAATAGCCATGCTACCGGCGATGTATTTCTATTACACCTTATCAAAGCGTATCTTATTGGGCATGTTACTGTTTACTGGAATATGCTTAATCGCGTGCTATATGCTGACACAATATTTAGCCATACCGTTGTGGGTATTTAGTGCGGTGTTATTTGCGATAGCTTGGGTATTTCAGTTTATCGGTCATAAAATTGAAGGGGCGAACCCCTCCTTTTTTGAGGACTTACAGTTTTTATTAGTTGGCCCAGCTTGGCTATTAGGGTTTATCTATCAGCGTGCTGGTATTCGCTATTAAAAAAATGCCCTTTATGGTGAAATAAAGGGCATCAAAACTCAATCATGTAATTCAGTTAGGCTATATCAATAATTTACTATCAATAATTTACTATCAATAAGCTAACATCAATTAACCAGCATCACTGGTCGATTTATTTACTGAATCATTAGTTGGTGCTTGAGTGACAGCTTGCTTAATCAGGTTATGGTTACCTGTGAGTAAATCTTCTAATGAACCATTTTCTTTATCAACCAGTCCAATCTCTTTAAGCATATTGTCAACCAGAGGGGCATTAGCACGGTAGCTTAGCGCAGCTGTTGTTACTTGCTCTGATAGGCTTTGTGGCGAAGATGAACGGCCATCATTCGAGTCATTACCTGCAACACTGTCGCCACTGTTACCACTGTTACCACCGTAACCTTGCAGGATCTTAATACCTTCGATGTTCTCTAATGGTTTCACCGCATTCGCAATTAACTCAGGCAGAATTTGTAAAATCGCCAGTGATTTTTGTAAGTCGATCTGCTCTGTGCTTAATAAGTTATCCGCTTCATAACGAGATCGTTTACCTTCTGCTTCAACCGCATATACTTTTTCATTTGCTTCAGCATTCAGTTTTAATGCATCCGCAGATGCTTTCGCTTCAATTAAAATTGACTCAGCATTGTCTTCTGCGGCTTGTTTTGCTGCATGTGCTTGAACCGTGATACCTACAGCATCACGCTCAGCTTCTTTCGTTGCTGCGATAACTTCAATTTGCTTATTACGGTTTGCTTGTGCCACTTCACGTGCGGTCACAACAGCTTCTTCTTTTTCAACTTTATTCTTTTCTGCTTCAGCCGCTTTCGCGCGAGCCGCTGACTCTTCTTCTGACTTCACAGCGACCGCAATTTGTTTTTCTTGCATCGCTACTTCAATATCTCGCTGCTGCTGAATTCTTGATTGCTCAAGTACTTTAATTTTTTCGATTTCAGCCGTTTCGATAAATTTAGATTTTTCAATTTCAGCCGCTTCAATCGCTCTTTGTTTCGCGATTTCAGCTTCACGCTCTTCCTGTGCTCGCTGCTCTCGCTGTTTAACAATCGTCGCTTGCTGCTCTGCTTTACGCATCTCAACAGCTTGTTCTTGGTTTAATTGTGCATTCATTTTTTCTTGCTCAATTTCAAGAGACTGCTTTTCAGCAAGGACATTACGTTGCTCAATTAAAATTCTATTTTCTTGTTCAATGTCATTTGTTTCTTTACGTTTACGCTCAATGATTTGAGCAAGTAATGCGCGACCTTCAGCATCAAACGCGTTATTTTTATTGAAGTACTGTAAATCAGTTTGATCAAAACCAGTTAAAGATACTGACTCAAGCTCCAAACCATTTTTCTCTAAATCATTGATCACATTCTGCTGTACTCTTTGCACAAAGTCAGAACGTTTTTCATGCATTTCTGTCATCGTCATTTCCGCTGCAACCGCACGTAATACGTCAACAAACTTAGACTCCATGAGTTTTTTTAACTCTTCAACACGCATCGTTCTAATACCGAGTGTTTGCGCAGCCATAGAGATACCTTCTTTCGTCGGCGCGACACGTAAGTAAAAATCAGCTTTAACATCAACACGCATACGGTCTTTGGTAATCAACGCGTCTTTCTGAATTTTTTCAACTTCAATACGCAATGTATTCATACTGACAGGAATTGTTTCATGCAATACAGGTAATACCAACATGCCGCCATCTTTTGCAATTTTTTCACCGCCCATCCCTGTTCTTACAAAAGCGACTTCTTTAGTTGATCGTACATACAATTTGGCAATGATCAGGCAGACTGTCAGTAATGCCACAACGACAATACCCGCTATGGTTAGAATGAACACAAGATTTTCAGATAGTTCCATATAATAATATTCCTAAAGTGAATGATAATTTCTGTTGGCTCATTATTGGCAACTGAGCTATTTGTAACTGATCATTGGTAAATAAGATGTTGGTAACTTAGCTAAATGGGATCGCAACCCAGCTCCTCGTCAGTTTCTCAACCACAACAACTTCGGTACCTTGCGTAAATGTTTCATGCTCGTAAGCGGGCTCAACCATCAAGTAATGTTTTTGATTAACATCATCGATAAGAACAGCTTCAGCAGGATTACCTTTAGTTGCAGTACCAATAGTAATTCGGGCCAACTTGCCTGTGAACTCTGCGGTGGATGTGACAGACTTGTCATTCAAGGGTAAAAACTTCACCAATTTATGTCCAATAAAATGCATAATCGCTAAGGTGATAAATAGACTGATTGGTGCACTGAGTAATAATGAAGGCTGCCACTGGAAAGCAGATATAGCGGTAAAATTAAGGACGAAACCTGAAATAGAAAATAAAGTAAATGACAGAATTAACCAAACAAACAGAGGTAATTTACTGAGGTGTAACCAATCTAATGCTGCTGTTAAGCCGCTCACCTGCGCAGGCACTCCCCCTTCAAGATTAAAAGGCGAAAGATTATCGAACATGTCCAATAAGCTGAGCCCGATAAGTAATCCTAATATTTCAATCACGGTAAATATAAATACGATACTAATCGCAATGGTATAAACTAAATTGATATCAGACAAAAAGAAAGCAAGCATATGGCCTCTATAAATAAAAATCTGCTAAAAATACAACTAATTGAATTATATGGGATAGCCTAGCATAGAATTAATTTAAATTGAGTAATTTACCACTAAGTATTTTATCTAAACAACATTATTCACAAATTAGCTAGGCAGCCTAACGTCCTAATAAGAAATTTAAAATCAGATTATATTATCGTTGTGAGTCATATATGATAAAGGCAGCGCCGACATTTGCGCTATAACATACTTACTTTACCGCTAGGTTATACGAAAAATACTCAGTATCTTTTACAAAACCCAATTTTTCATACAAGGCTTGCGCTGAGAAGTTATCTTGTGCGGTATTTAAATCGACACGGATAGCACCGGTATTTCGAGCCTCTCGCACTACCCGATGAATGAGTTCATTAGCCAGGCCTTGTCGACGATATTCAGGTGCAATAAATAAATCGTTTAATACGATTATCTTACCCAGTGATACCGATGAAAACGAATGGTAATTAAGTACAAACCCCATAGCATCGCCAGCCTTATTATAAGCAATAAAGACTGTCGCTTCGTTATTGAGTAAACGCTCACCTAAATACGGTCGGTACTTTTTGGGTGCTGATGGCTGCTTATAAAACACCATATATTGATCAAATAAACTAACCAGATCGTTTAACTCTTCGAGTGAGGCTTGTTTGATATTCATAAAATTCCTTTTTAATATGAATCAATAGATAAGGGTAATAATAACGCCTATTACATACATCTATGTTAATAATTTGTGTATCCAGAATATCAACTTATGATTAAATTACAACAACATAAATCCCTTGTTTATTAATACGTTAATCTTTATTTTAGCGATATTCTTACATTCAGAATGTAAACGATATCTCCGCACGTCCTGATCTTCCGGCTTATAATAGTATTCGTTAAGAAACTCAGCCCCGCAGCTTTCAATCACCTTTCGCGAAGCAAAGTTAGCTGGGTCACAACTGATAATGGCATTATCGGCTAGCCCGCTATTTTGAATACTCGACAACATAAATTTAGCGACACCTTTACCTCGCGCAGATGGCCTAGTTTCATAACCAATATGACCGATAACGTGCTCGATATAATCACCACTTCCCTGCCTCACTCGTATTGACCCAAGAATAACGCCATCTTCGACACAGAAATACGTCGTAATAGGCGTCCAACCTGTCGGTAGTTGCTCACCTTTGGCATAAGCAATGCGCTTGCTAAGATAACGTTCGTAATGGCTAAGGATAAACTCATACAGCACAATGCCATCGACCACACATTCGTCGACATAGGATTTAAAGGCGTCTAAATGTTCCATCTTTGCGAGTTCTATTTTTGCTAATGCCATGTTCATATCACGGTTGTTCCTGAGTTACTCAATTTTGCTCTGCTCTACTTTAAACACAATTATACCATGGTCGTTAATAAGCTTCAAAATTACAATAGGTTTAAACAATCGTTTTCATAGATTCGATCAGCTTTATCTATTCAACACATTCCCCCATAATCCTTCTCATGGATTCGCAGCAAGAATCCCATCACACAATTAACTAATTAATAGGATAACAACATGATCAACACTCAAATTAAACCATTCAACGCGACTGCTTTCAAACAAGGCGAATTCGTAGAGATTTCAGAGCAAGACGTACACGGTAAATGGGCAGTATTCTTCTTCTACCCTGCTGACTTCACATTTGTTTGCCCTACTGAACTAGGTGATGTTGCAGACCATTACGAAGAACTACAAAAACGTGGCGTTGAAGTGTTCTCTGTATCAACTGACACTCACTTTACTCACAAAGCATGGCACGACAGTTCAGACACTATCGGCAAAATCAACTACTTCATGGTAGGCGACCAATCAGGCAACATCACAAACAACTTCAATGTTATGCGTGAAGGTCAAGGCCTTGCAGACCGTGCAACTTTCCTAGTTGACCCACAAGGTGTTATCCAAGCAATGGAAATCACTGCTGAAGGTATTGGCCGTGACGCTGAAGACTTAATGCGTAAAGTTAAAGCAGCACAATACGTTGCAGCTAACCCAGGTGAAGTATGCCCAGCTAAATGGAAAGAAGGCGAAGCAACACTTGCTCCTTCATTAGACCTAGTTGGTAAAATCTAATTTAAAGGCAACTTTAAAGATTGATTGTTTAAAACAATAAAGTCGACCTCAGTATCATTTAACCATTACTGAGGTCATTTAAAAATACACTTTCGCTCACTAGCTAAAAAAAGTAGAAAGTCGATTTTTAAATTAATCAAATTGCTAATAGCGTTTTCCATAAACGCATCTCATATAGCCATAAGCAGAATAAAAGGTGTCACCATGTTAGACCAAAATATGAAAACCCAGTTAAAGGCGTATTTAGAAAATTTAAAGACTGAAGTACACCTAGTGCTTAGCCTTGATGACAGTGAGACGGCACAAAAATTACATACTTTAGCCAACGACATCGCTTCATTGAGCAATAAAGTAAGCGTTATTGAAGATCAAAGCGCAAGTGTACGTAAGCCTATCATGCAAGTAGTTAATCCAATCAAACAAACGGCAGTTGGTTTTGCTGGTTTACCTATGGGTCACGAATTTACCTCATTGGTATTAGCGCTACTGCACAGTGGTGGTCATCCGATGAAGCTAGACGCAGACGTCATTGAACAAATGGCCAGCCTTGAAGGTGAAATGAACTTTGAAGTATTCATTTCATTAAGCTGTCAAAACTGCCCTGATGTGGTACAAGCCTTAAATATGATGGCGGCGACTAATCCAAATATTAAAACCACTATGATTGACGGTGCGGCATTTCAAGATGAAGTAGCAGAACGCAACATCATGGCAGTACCAAGTGTTTACTTAAACGGTGAAGTCTTCACCCAAGGTCGAATTTCATTAACTGAAATATTAGCCAAAGTTGATACTGGCGCAGCAAAAAAACAAGCGCTAGCATTAAATGAAAAAGAACCATACGAAGTCCTCGTGGTTGGCGGTGGTCCAGCTGGTGCATCAGCTGCCATTTACGCTGCACGTAAAGGCATCCGCACTGGTGTGGTAGCTGAGCGTTTTGGTGGCCAAGTCATGGATACCATGGCTATCGAAAACTTTATTTCGGTAAAAGAAACCCAAGGACCTAAACTCGCCGCTGCGCTTGAAGAACACGTCAAAGAATATAACGTCGATATCATGAGCGAGCAAAGAGCCAGTGCTGTAGTCAGCGCAGAAAAAAACGCCGATGGTTATATTCATGTTGAACTCGACAGTGGCGCGACATTAAAAAGCCGCAGCGTGATCTTATCAACTGGCGCACGCTGGAGAGAAATGAATGTACCTGGCGAGCAAGAATACCGTAATAAAGGTGTCGCTTACTGCCCACACTGTGATGGTCCCTTGTTTAAAGGCAAAAAAGTGGCCGTGATCGGCGGTGGTAATTCTGGTATCGAAGCCGCTATCGACTTAGCGGGTCTGGTTGAACATGTTACGGTACTCGAATTTGCTGATACCTTACGTGCCGATCAAGTTCTGGTCAATAAAGCCGATAGCATTGCGAATATTACGATAATCAAGCAAGCCCAAACCACTGAAGTGATTGGTGACGGAACACGGGTAACAGCACTTAATTATGTTGACCGTGCCACTGGTGATGCAAAACAACTCGAACTTGCAGGTATCTTTGTGCAAATTGGCTTAATGCCAAACAGTGATTTCTTAAAAGGCAGTGGTGTGGCTTTATCACCACGTGGTGAGATTGAAGTTAACGCCAAAGGTGAAACCTCAGTGGCTGGGATATTTGCTGCTGGTGACGTAACCACAGTGCCTTATAAGCAAATCATTATTGCGATGGGTGAAGGTTCAAAAGCCAGTTTAAGTGCCTTTGACCATTTAATTCGCACGCCAGTGCCAACTGAAAAAATCAACGCTTAAGCTGCAGTAAAAAGGTAAGCTACAGCGATAAAATAACACTCACACTTGTCCCCACGTGTAAGGCTTATTGAACCCTGTACCAGCATTTGTTTTTTAACCCAGCAGCCTACCAGGTTGTTGGGTTTTTTACTCTATACTCGCCAATAAATCACTAATTTCAACAATACGAGTCGGTCTGACAATACGGGCGACTTCCTGTCCATCTTTTAACAAAACAAAGGTCGGCCACAGCTTAACCTTAAATATCCGGCCTAATTTTTTGCCTCGGCCATCGGCTATTTTAATGTGTGGTAATTGCGGATACTCCACCAACACAGCTTTCACAACCGGTGCAACTGCTTGGCAATGATCACACCAAGGGGCACCAAACTCTAACAAGGCATAATCAGTCCAGCTTTCAACCTCTGCAAGTGTTGGCGATTCTTCACGATAGTCAGGATCAGACTCGGGATATTTGGTGGTCATAGCGTTCCTTTAAATAGTGCTGATAACTTGATGATACAAGTTCGGTAAGTATTCAATTATACCCCCTTAAGAAACGCAATGGCTTGCTCTTGTTGTTCTAAAGCAAAGCACTTCATATCAATACTTTTAAATATTTTATCTTCAATATTAACAACATGTTCTACCCACTTTTTATCCGTGAGAATTGCAACCTTGTCTATATTGGATAAACCCACATCAAACAGATATTTAAACTCTTCGATGATTGCTTTAAACTCAACACCACTAAAAGAATCTATCTTTTCCAGCAAAACAATATTGCCATAGTGTTCAATTTTTTCTTTCGCGAAGCCGAGCACTAAAGCCATATCATCTTCGGTTATTTTACCGGACATCTGAAAGGCAACCGCATTGTCAATTTCAATCTCTATAATTTCAAGCATGTTCAGCTCCACATTATTAATTGGGTTACTCACCTAAATATAGCCAAGTATATAATGTGAAGTGGATGTTTTTAGCCTTTTATATCCACAACTCACTTACTGATCACTAAAATAACTTCTCCGACTTGCATGCCCCATTTTTTAATATAACTACGGTTGATGACTGTTTGCTGATCTAGCTGATAGAGCCAGTCATCAAACGTCACTAAGTATTCACTATCATCTACCACTAAATTTAATTGGTAATCCCAATGCAACGCAAACCCTGCGCTTTCGCCTTGGGCAATACCGGCTATATCACCTGCCGTCCCGGTATAACGTCCGCCTGGTAATTTAGTGATGATCCAAGTACGCTCTGTTTTTTCACCATCATCAAACACAAACCACTCTGCTAATGTGCCTCGGTTACCTTGCCATGAGCCAATCATCTCCACACTAAACCGACGTGTTACCGTGCCAGAGCGATCTAATACCACGCCCTTGGCTTGCAGTTGACCAGCAAAAAAAGTTTTCACATCAAACTCAGGTGCCATCCCGTCATAATCATTTAAGTTTTGACTGCTACAAGAAAACAAACTTAATGTTGCCATCAATAAAAGCGATAATTTCATACACTTAAGTCTAACTTGTAACATATTACTCTCCAATTAATTGTCGACGCAATCCCGGTTCACTGGTATTTTCTGATAACCATATTGCTAAAAACGCCGAGGAAAATTCATGACTATCAATACCACCCAATACCAAATTATTATGATAAAAATAGCCTCGCCCATCGGCTTGGACTAAAAACACCAACTCATCACCGTCTTTTATATCTGGCCACATTGTTAATAACACTGGCAGCCATTCCTGGTAAGTCTCAGGCGTGAGGCCGAGTTTTAACCACTCTTTCTCAGTAACATCTACTAAGTCATCACTATAAATATCGCGTTTATAAATAATTTTTAGCGCTTGCGGATAACCCTGTGAGCGGTAATCACCGCTTTCGCTATATAGGGAGGCATGATAGAGGTCGAAAAAAAGCCAAGACATTTCACCTTGACCAATTTTTTTAAATTGTTGTGTAGGATCATTACTGGCGTAAACGGAAGTAGCTGTGAATATCAAGCTCACAGCCAACAATATAAGGTTAATTTGAGTGAGAACTGCCTTTGATTTCGTCATGCCCGCACATCCTATTTAATGAAGCTAGTAGTGTATATACGGGTAACAGGCTTGCCCAGATCACTGCCAATGCAAATAAACTCAACATTAAATGGCTATCTAAGCTCACCGCGCCAAGTTTAGCGCCGCCGTAATAACTTAACGCCCCAAAAATAGCTCCGAACAAACTGCATAAATACAGTGGTAATTTAGCTAACCAATTCAGCCCATGATTTAAGGTCACGGCAAAGTGCCCCCACAATAAAATCAACCACACAGGAATAAAAAAGGCTTCATCAAAAGTAAAAATACCCATATAAGTCAATAGGTAATCGCCTAAACAACCAACCGGCATTATTGTTACGACATTAATCAAGTCACTGAAACGAGTCGGTGAGAGCACAAAATGGAGACCCAGTGATAACAGCATCAGGGGAATTGCTTGTCCCGTATAAATCACCGCATAAAACCATATGGCTTGAAACCAAACAAAGTTTGACCAGTAAAACTTCTGTGAACTCAGTTGTATACGCATGTATCCTTCCTGTAATTCAATTAGCTACGGTATTCAGGTTTAACCGCAATCAGGTGCACGGTACTAATTTTACGCTCCAAAAATGCGCCTTCGCAGTAACTGAAATAGAATTTCCATAAGCGGATAAACGTATCGTCATAACCCAAGGTTCTAACCTGCGGCAGCGCAGTATCAAAGCGCTGATGCCAATGCTGTAATGTTTTAGCATAATCTTGGCCGATATCGTGTAAGCCGGTGATCATCATGTCAGTATGCGTGGCGACGTTATCAGCCATGACACTGATTGAAGGTAAACAACCACCAGGAAAAATATAGCGCTGAATAAAATCAACCCCTTTACGATAGCTATCATAACGTTGGTCAGCAATGGTAATAGATTGAATAAGCATTTTACCGTGCGGCTTTAAATGCTTGTTACAAGTGGTAAAGAAACTAGATAAATACTCGTGACCAACCGCTTCAATCATCTCAATAGAGACTAATTTATCGTACTCACCGCTCAGTGTACGGTAATCTTGTTTTAGCAAGGTGATTTTATCTGCTAGCCCCAGTGACTCAATACGTGCTTTGGCATAATCATGCTGCGCGTCAGAGATGGTTGTGGTGGTGACATGTACGCCATAATGTTGCGCCGCATAAATAGCCAGCGCCCCCCAACCCGTGCCAATCTCAAGTAATGTTTCACCTGCTTTTAAGTCCAAACGCTGACAGATCGTATCAATTTTGTGTAATTGCGCCTGTTCTAAATCCGCCTCGCTATGCGGATAAATTGCACTTGAGTACATCATCTCTTTATCAAGAAATTGCTCATACATATCATTACCCAGATCATAATGGGCTAAGATATTCTTTTTAGAACCGGACTCGGTGTTCTTACGTGCCTTATGATAAATCCAACTCGGTATCGCCAGCACACGAGCAAAACGTTTTTCTAAGTCATCAAGCACACCTTGCTCCCTAGCTAAGACTTGCACTACTTTGGTTAAATCAGGACTACTCCATAGGCCAGCCATATACGCTTCACCCGCCCCTATGCTGCCACCGAACATCATTTTTTTATAACAACTGGCATGATGAATAATGATCTTGCCGTGTAAATCAGAATCAACATCGCCTAATTGAAATTGCTCGCCGTTATCTTCAAAAATTAAACACGCGTTGGTCATTTTACTCAACATCGAGACAATTAATTTTTTTGCCATTTTATCCATGAAACCAACTGACTCAGTCATTTCATTTAATTGTATGTTTTCAGCTGACATTGGTTTTATCCTTTTTTGAATGCGCAATATAAGGCACGCCTTTGACGTATAATTTAAGTGCTTGCCAATAAATACCGAGTAGCGTTTTTAAGGTCATCATAGGTATCGAGAGCAGATTTTTTAACAGGTTCCTGTTGGTGAAGGCTTGTCGTGTCATTGCGACATTGGCACGAAAAAATTTATCATCCTCCAAACCGTGAGCACGACTTTCAAGACTCAAGCTAAGGTGCTCTGAAGGCGCTTTTATACGCCAATGGTATTTCATCTCTAAGTCCATGAAAGGCGATACATGAAAGGCCTTTTCACAGACTTGTGCATCTTGTAAATCAATTAAATAATAATGCCTTTCATTCCAAGGGGTATTACTTACTTCTGCTAGCAAGTAACTTAAGTCACCCGTTTCGTTGTAGCAGTAATAGGTATTAATAGGACTAAAATAAAGACCAAAACAACGCATTTGTCCGACAAAAAGCACACGGCCGAGTTTGTTATCACCACCTAATTCAACCACTTTATCCCAAATATCTTGTTTACTTATCTGGCTTTTATGGTGCAGATAGTCAGGTGCAAAAAAACGTAACGGTGCAAACCGATCTGTTTGAAAAAGTCGACCAATATTATTCAACTGTGGTAACTCATCCAAATCGATAGCTAAGAAAAAAATCTTATAACTAAATTTATGCTCTCGAGGTGAAAAACGTTGATGAAATACCTCGCCTTGATAAATACAAGAATGAATGATGTCACGAGTGTTCATAAGCTTGCCCCAAAGCGCTGACATACATCCAAAGCGCTGTTAACACCGTCTTCATGAAAGCCGTTATACCAATAAGCACCCGCAAAATGGGTATGCTGCTGGCCACAAATCAGCTCACGTTGTTGTTGCGCGGCAATACTCTTTTCATTAAAGATGGGGTGATCATACTGATAAACCCCCAATATTTTTTCGCTGTCAATTAAATCGCTTTGATTTAAGGTGACACAAAATGTGGGAGCACCATCAGGCAGGCATTGCAGAATGTTCATGTTATAAGTCAGTGCCGTCGGACGCTCATTATCACTATTCAAGTTATAGTTCCAGGCAGCCCAAGCCAACTTTTTCATCGGTAGCAGGCTGACATCAGTATGTAATACCACTTCATTGTTTTGATACTGTAAACCTGCGAGAACCATCTGCTCATTGTCAGAAATATCACTGAGCATCTGTTTCGCTTGATTACTGTGGCACGCTAAAATCACCTCATCAAACTCTTGCCATTCGCCATCGCTTACTTTTAAACGAATACCACTAGCTAAGCGTTCAACGCAAGTCACAGGGGAATTCAACTGAATTTTATCGCTGAAGCTTGCGGATAACGGGTCGATATACTGCTTAGAGCCACCCGGAATAACATACCATTGCGGACGATTGGTAATGCTTAACAAGCCATGGTTATAAAAAAAACCAATGAAGAAATGCAGCGGAAATGCCAACATATCTTGTAAACTTGATGACCAAATAGCCGCGCCCATTGGCAAAATATAATGATTGGCAAAGTAATCACTGAATTTATGCTCAGTAAGAAAGTCACCTAAGTTTTGCGCTTTATCGACGGTGTTATTTAACCAAAGTTCATTACATAAGCTATTAAAACGTAAGATGTGTTGGATCAATCTTAAAAATTTAGGGTTAAACAAATTACGACGTTGGGCGAATAAGGTATTGATATTAGTGCCGCTGTATTCCAACCCTGAGTCTTGATTGCTGACGCTGAAACTCATTTCAGTGGCTAAACGCCCCACGCCGATTTGTGCTAAAAGTTTTTCAAAGTTTGGATAGGTACGATCATTAAAGACAATAAATCCAGTGTCTATTTGCCAAGTTTTACCTGCAGCTTCGACGGTTTTAGTCGCCGTGTGTCCACCGATGTAATCACCCGCTTCAAATACGGTAATAGCATGCTGCTTATTAAGTAAATACGCACACGTTAAACCCGAGATTCCGGTTCCGACAATTGCTATTTTCTTCATTTTGATAACATCCTTGTAGAAATGGCACACCACCAGCGATCAGGTAATAGCGATAATGCTTTTAATATCAGAGTAAACTTCTTAGGAAAATGAATATCAAATACCCGTTTTTCTAAACCGCTGACGATCTCAACCGCAGCTTGTTGTGCGCTGATCTGCATTGGCATCGAAAAATCATTTTTGTCGGTGAGCGGCGTTTTAACGAACCCGGGGCTAACAAGGCTAACATCAATGTTTTGGCTTTTAAGATCAAGCGCCAATGTCCGTGCTAAATAAGCGATGGCAGCTTTACTGGCACCGTAAGCTTGCGCCCGTGAGAAGGGTAAGAAACTGGCACTTGAACCAACTAAGGCAAGCTGACCACCAGCAGGTATTTGTGGTAATAGCGCCGCTAAGCAATAGCCCGTGCCAATCAGGTTGGTATTCATGACCCGAGCAAATAATTGTCCATCGAAGTTTTTAACATCATCGATATACTCACAACTGCCGGCGTTCAAAATAACTAAATCAAGCCTACCAAGCTGTGCAAACTGTGTCATCACTTGCTGTTCATCACACAGGTCAACAGCAATGGTCGACACATTATCGTAAGCGGCAAGCTTAGCCAATTTGTCTTGCTGTCTGCCGCAGGCAATAACCACATAATTCAATGCTTGATAGTGTAAACACAGCGCCTCACCAATACCTGAAGTTGCACCGGTAATGAGTACTTTTTTCATTGGCTTGCTCGCTTCTTAATGGTTTTAATCACCGAGCCAAGCAAGGGTAAATGTTCATATAACATTTGTCCTAAATCTAAATAATCTCGATGCTTATCGATTTTGTCAGAAAACTGTAAATGAGATGCGCCGTCAACCGAGATACATTTGCCGCCATTAAGTTTAGGGTGGGCGTAGTCCATTTTCCATATAACGCATGCCTGCCCTTCTTTCTCGATTAATTGATGGATATGAAAGTTACAATAATCAATATTTTCATAGAGATGTTCAAAATAGCCGGTAAGCGAATTAATACCACTCACTTGATGCATTGCATCGATAAACACCACATCCTCACTATAAATATCTTTTAACAGCGCGAGGTTATGTTTATCAAGTGATTGGTAAATCCTACAAAAATCGTCTAACAGTGATGGCTTCATAAATAATCCTTTTTAATAGCCTCAGTAATTAATGCTTCACCTTTAATACCGAAAATGCATCTAACGCTCGTTGCCTTGCGAATTGATGATCAACGATAGGGTCAATCGGTAAATGTATGGCTTTATTACTGAGCTTTTGGCGTTCGTATAGATAAGTACGAATGAACTCGCCATTTGGATCAAATCTTTTACTTTGCAATGTCGGATTAAAAATGCGGAAGTAAGGTTGCGCATCGCAACCGGTGCTTGCAGCCCACTGCCAGCCGCCGTTATTGGAAGCAAAATCACCATCAATTAACTGCTGTTTAAAATAACTCTCGCCCCAACGCCAATCGATTAATAGATGCTTGCTAAGAAAGCTGGCGCAAACCATGCGTAAGCGATTGTGCATCCACCCCGTTTGATTTAGCTGCAACATGGCTGCATCGACTAGGGGATAGCCGGTTTGCCCATTGCACCAAGCTTTAAAGTCATCTGGATTATTCGACCAAATGACGTTGTTAGCAGCGCTTTTATAGTTAGCGCCTTTGCCTATTGAGGGGTTTAACACCATGATGTGGCGGTAAAAATCGCGCCATATTAATTCATTTAGCCAAATTGCAGGACCAGTTTCCGCGCTATCTAGAAGCCGTGGAAATGCCTGGAGTAAATAATAAACGCATTGCTTGCTGGTAATGAGGCCAATGGCTAATGCCGCGCCTAATTGTGATGTCGCCGATAGCGCAGGGAAATCACGTTTTTGGTGGTACTGGTCAACATGATTCTCTATGAACTGCTGTAATAATTGATGGACCCCTGATTCACAGGCAGGCCATGCATCACTGCACTTTTTAGCCAAATTAAAGCTAATGGGGGCGTTATTAACAGCAGTATTGTTGATCGTAGGCGCAGGATAAGGTTGTAGGTTTGTACTTTGTCTTAGTAGTTTTAAGCAAGCATTTTTAAACGGGGTGAATACTTTAAACATAGTGCCTTGCAGCGTCACGACTTCACCGGGATTAAGTAAACAATCGGCACGATACAGATTAAGCGTAATACCGGCATTTTGTACCGCAGTATCACGTGCTAATTCATTAATCTCGATTTCACTATTAGCATACACATTTGTAATATTAAATTCGTTACAAAAAGCCTGTAAACGCGAAGGGATTCGTTTAAAGTCTTCGACTTCAATAACATGTAACTTGATACCTAATTTTGCTAACGCGGTACTGAGATGATTAACCGCACGTTCCATAAAATCTAACTGTATTGGTGCAATATCATGTGCTAACCATTGTTGTGGGGTGACGAAATAAACCGCCATACAAGGGCCATTTAAGCTTGCTTGATATAGCGCTGGATTATCATTAATACGCAAGTCTTTACGAAACCATACAAGATCCATCTCATCACCATTTAAGTTAGTGGCTGTAACGTAATTTCAGTTCATCCGGATGTGGATGTAAATATATTTGCTGCACTAAATAGTCATCAGGATAAATTTTCAAATAGTGATTAATTAGCGTCAGCGGTGCCATTAATGGTAGTAAACCTTGGCGATACTTATCAATAATATCGGCTAGGTCAACCCGCTGATTACTATCAAGCTGGCGTTTAAAATAACCTTGCAAGTGAGATAGGGTATTAGTATGACTTTTGCGTGTAGGTAAGCAAGCTAACGTCTGCATGAACAATGCAATATACTTATCTGCAAGTACATCAATTGCCTCACCCGTGCCACTTAGCATAGGTCCAAGTTTATAATACAATTTGGCGTTGTGTGCCATTAGCAAATATTTATGCTGACTATGAAAAGCGATCAGTTTACTTAGTGTAATACCTGACTGTTTTAATGCTTGCCACTGATGATAAGCAAACACACGGGTAATAAAATTCTCACGCAATACCAGATCGTTTAAGCGACCGTCTTCTTCGACTGGCAATAGTGGGTGGTCTTTCATTACTTGCGCGGCAAATAAGCCGACCCCCTCACGTTGACCATCGTTAGTACCGGCTTTATAAAGCGTCACTCTCTCCATACCACAACTTGGCGACTTAGGACAAAAAATGTAACCACTTAAATGGGCCAAGTTGGCACTCGTTTTTTCAGAAAATTCGGTTAACTTATCGGTTACATCAAAACTGCCATCACTGGCAACAACGCGAATAATATCTGCATCTTTTACTAATCGAATTGCACGTCTCGGCGTACCCAAACCAATCGCCATTTCCGGACAAATAGGTTCAAATTCAAAGTAATTGGCCAGTATTTCTTGGCAATACTTGCTTTGTTTATGGCCACCATCAAAGCGCACTTTATGCCCCGCTAAACAGCTACTAATACCAACTTTAATCGGTGAGACTTGTTGCGTATCCATATTCAACATCCTTTAACATAATTAGTAAATAAGCTTACCTAACGGATTAAGTACCTTGCTCATACCGTGAATAAAATGCAACGGCGCATCCTGAACCGTATAACATAAACAGCCTTTTTTGGTTTTTGGTGAATGTTTAATATCGCCATCTAACAAAATAAAATCGCCTTTGCTATATGTGCCATATTCATCACTAAAACTACCATCTAACAGTAAGGTTAGTTCATAACCTTTGTGCTGATGTGTGGGGATTTCTCCACCCGCATTAATATGTAATAAACTTGATCGGACATTGTTTTCGTCAGTAACGACACGAGCGCGGTTAATCATCCCAAAACCAGCCCAGCTGAAATTTTTAAAAGAAGCAAATGCATTGGGGAGGTTAAACTGCTTGCCAACAATTTCAACACTTAAAATTGGTTTTGGCTTAATGATTAACGGTGCCACAGGTGTCGCTAGAATACCGTGCAACATGTCACTAAAGTCAACATGTTCGACAGTTTTACCACCCCAAAAATCTTCCGCTTGTAGTGCTTCCATCTCTTGTTGCAAACCTTGGCAATGTGGACACATTTCAATATGCGCACTAAGGCCAATCGATAACGAAAAAGGTAACTCACCAGCACAATACTGTGTTAACAAGCCTTCACTAGGGTGATGCTTAATCATGGTCAATCTCCAATTTCGACTTTAATTTAGAGATAGCCAAACGTAATCTTGACTTGACCGTCCCCAAAGGAATATTTAGTAAACTCGCCACTTCTTGCTGGCTTAATTCTTTTATCAATAACGCTTCGACAACCTCTTTTTGTTGCTTAGGCAAACAAGTAATGTGCGATAACAGCTGACCAGTAAGTAAATGATCATCTTCTACGGTTTGTTCTGCTTCGATCAACGGCCACAAATCATCACTGACTTGATCTTCTTTTTGAGTTTGCTGCTTACGTAACATATCAAAACAGTGGTTACGCATCACCGTATATATCCACGTACTCGCCTTACCTTTATCTGCATTAAATAATGCGGCCTTACGCCATACTAGTAACAGAGTATCTTGCACCAACTCTAACGCCTGTGCTTCTTGCCCGAAACGCTGCAGGCCAAAACCACGGATCTTCGGGGCGAAATGCTTGAACAACAGCTCAAAAGCCCTTTTATCTTGGTCATTGCCAACCGCAGTTAACGCTCGCTGAATATCGAGTTCAACATCGTCGGGGTCAATATAATGTAAATAAGTCAATCTATTATCCGCCGCAGTATTTGCAATACTTAACATTTATAACCCCTCTCGTATTACCAGCCTTATTGCACTGATTAATACGATTGGAATACTGAAAAGGATCACTATTATTTAAATAAACCTATGTTTAATAATAATCCATTAACATTCAAAATGTTATAAACAATCTTATAACACGGATAATCACTGTATTTAGTGCTTTGGGTAGTTGAAGCTACGGCTCTGAGCTAATGATTGACGTATATTAGTTCGCTAGTAGCAAAGCCACGCGCTTTGGCCATTGCTTTAAACGTTGTAATAATCTCAGGTGAGAGTTCAGGTGTTCTTGATAATAACCACAAATACGAATTATCAGGTCCTGAAACTGCGGCATATTGGTATTGCTCTTTATCTAAATAAAACACCACATAAGAACCATAGAAAGGACCAAAAAAGGACACTTTTAAATACCCCTCATCACTGCCATTAACAAAATAGGCACGACCATTGGCCTCTTGCCATTCGTTATCTTCAGTCGAATATCCACGATTAACGACTGCAACACCACCGTCTTCGCGCATTGAATATTCAGCGGTTACCTTATCAAGGCCACGTTCAAAAGAGTGATCTAATCTTGCCACTTCATACCATTTACCGAGGTAGCGATCTAACTCAAAATTGTTTACTGGGCTGA
Source organism: Moritella sp. (assembly GCF_033791185.1). Taxonomy (GTDB): domain Bacteria; phylum Pseudomonadota; class Gammaproteobacteria; order Enterobacterales; family Moritellaceae; genus Moritella. The sequence goes on from NZ_JASJHF010000073.1 coordinate 28,827, forward strand.
CGTTGTTTGGCATCCCTGTGCACCCCGTTAGCAGTAATAATACAATCCATACACTTATAATTTTCATATTATACCCATCTCCATATAGTTCATATTATCTAATACGATACATAGTTAACTAAGGATCATTCTTGGTGTACTTAATTTGATCTTAATAGTTATTTAGCGGCACAAAAAAGCCTTACTCTAAATCTATTGTAATAACGGATTCAAAGTAAGGCTTATTGTCGTAATTATTATTTTAGTGCGATAAAATCTGATCTAAGAACAGTTTTAAACGATCAGATTGCGGGTTATCAAAGAATTCATGCGGTTCATTTTCTTCAATAATTTGTCCTGCATCCATAAAGATAACGCGATCCGCCACTTTCTTGGCAAAGCCCATTTCGTGAGTGACACAAATCATAGTGATACCTTCATCTGCCAGTTCAACCATGACGTCTAATACTTCCGATACCATTTCTGGATCGAGCGCTGATGTTGGCTCATCAAACAACATGATTTCGGGGTTAATACACAGGCAACGAGCAATCGCAACACGCTGTTGCTGACCACCAGAAAGCTGATTAGGGTACTTATGTGCTTGATCGGCAATCTTTACACGTTCAAGATATTCCATCGCAGTTTTAATCGCTTCATGGCGTGGCTTTTTATGTACCCAAGTTGGTGCTAACAATAAGTTCTCTAATACTGAAAGATGTGGGAACAAGTTAAAGTGTTGGAATACCATTCCCACTTGTGAGCGGATATGGCGCACCACTTTAACGTCTTCGATGAGGTTAGTACCGTTGATGTTAATCACCCCTTCCTGAAACTTTTCAAGATGGTTCAAACAACGAATAGTGGTGGATTTACCTGAACCAGACGGGCCACAAATAACCACTTTTTCGCCTTTCTTGATATTCAAATTAACGTCTTTAAGTACGTGAAAATCGCCATACCATTTATTAACGTCTTGCATGCTGATCATATATTCTTGTTCTGACATGATACTTCCTTATACCAATTACCTTACGTAAATGGTCAGTGTTAAGCTGTAAATTTACGGTAATTATTAATGTTCGGTATTATATCTACGTTCTATCACGCGCGAATATTGCGACATGCTAAAACAAAATAGCCAATAAATTAGAGTCACAAACACGTAGCCTTCGATTTCAAAACCAAGCCAACTGGTATCACTATTGGTCAGTGTTACCATCGCCAAGATATCGAATAAACCAATGATTAATACCAAGGTCGTATCTTTAAATAACGAGATGAATGAACCAACCAAGTTCGGAATTGAAATCTTTAATGCTTGCGGCAGAATAATTAAGATCATACCTTGCCAATAGGTCAAGCCTAATGACTCACTCGCTTCATATTGACCTCTTGGAATCGCTTGTAAACCACCACGGATCACTTCGGCAATATAAGCGGCTTGGAACAAGGTAATACCAATTAACGCACGTAATAACTTATCAAATTCGAGGCCATCGCTAAAGAATAACGGTAGCACGACCGATGCCATAAATAAGATAGTAATGAGCGGTACACCACGAATGAATTCGATAAAACCAACACATAAGGTTTTAACAATCGGCATGTTGTCTGACTGACGGCCTAGTGCCAATAAAATACCAATCGGGAATGAAGCAATAATCCCCACAGCGGCAACTAAAATAGTCAGCATCAAGCCACCCCATTTTTCAGTGCCAACGATTTCAAGTCCTAAGCCACCACGGATCAAAATAAAACATACCACTGGATACAACAGCATGCTGACAAATTTAATCTTGATACTGCTAAGGCGTGGTATGAAAAACACAAAGATGATACTGATGATAGCGACCAAATTAGGACGCCAATGCAAGGCTTCAGGGTAGAATCCATACATAAATTGATCGAACTTCTCGATAATAAATATCCAGCGTGCACCTTCTTTTACCACTTCTTCTTTAGTGCCACTCCATGTTGCATCAAAGATCATCCAATCGAGTAACGGCGGTAACGTCGTATAGATAAAGTACATAGCAAGCAGTGTTAATAGTGTATTGGGAATAGTAGAAAATAAATTCTCTCGTAACCAGAATACCAGCCCTTTACTCGTCGAAGGTGCAGGTTTGGCTTCTTTCATCGTATAAACAGCCATATTATCTTCCTTTAATTTCCATTCTTGCATTAACCCAATTCAGCAGCACCGAAATAACAATACTGAAAACAAGATACACAGCCATCGTCATTAAGATAATCTCAATAGCCTGCCCTACTTGATTAAGCGTCGTCCCAGAGAACAAGGTGACAATTTCTGGATAACCAATTGCAGTTGCCAGTGATGAGTTTTTCACTAAGTTAAGATATTGGTTAATAACCGGCGGGATAATCACGCGTAATGCTTGTGGTAAAACGACTTTACGCAAAATCACATGATCTTTTAAGCCTAATGATTTTGCTGCTTCTTTTTGACCTGGGGGTACAGCTTCAATCCCCGCACGTACAGCTTCAGCAATATAAGTAGCGGTATAGATACTTAACGCAAAAATAAGCGCAAGTAATTCCGGAATAATAGTTATTCCCCCCTTAAAGTTAAAACCTTTTAGCGCTGGATATTCAGCACTGATAGGTTGACCGGTAAGGAAAAATACCAGTAAAGGAGCAACGACAACGATAGCCAGAGAGACTTTAAATAATGGAAATTCTTCGCCTGTTAAGTCATGACGTTTAGTCGCCCATTTACCCAGAAAGATCACACTGATGCAAGCAAGCACAAACGCGATAAGGATAAAGCCACTGCCCGATTCAAAGATCGGATCTGGTACGATTAAGCCACGGTTATTAATAAAGATAGAGTCAAAATAAGAAATACTTTGACGCGGACTAGGCAGTGCAGCAAGCACCACGTTATACCAAAACAAAATTTGCAATAAAATGGGGATATTACGGAACGTTTCAATATAAACCAGTGACAATTTAGCAATTAAATAATTAGAAGATAAACGACCAATACCAACCAGTAAGCCAATAATCGTTGCGAAAAAAATACCAATAACGCCCACGAGTATGGTATTTAATATACCTACAATAAATACATCTAAAAAAGTTGAACTGGTATCATCATATGGAATAAGCGCTTGGCTGACACCAAAACCAGCTGTTTCGCCTAAAAATGAGAAACCAGTAGTGATACCCCTTTTTGCTACATTATCAAACATGTTATTAACGAAGTAAAAAATGCATAAAACCACAACCACTAAAGAAAGCACTTGGAAAATAATCGCGCGATTTTGGGGGCTGTTAAATAAACCGCTGGAGGTTGGGGGGAGTTTTGAATTATTCATAACAAAATAAACCTTTTAAAAAAGGGGGCCAAGCCCCCGATATACTTATGTCACTCCACATACCAACAGCTGATAACATGAAGCGACTGAAGTATTAATTTATCGAATTGGCATTGCGTACATCAAGCCACCTTTATTCCATAAATTATTGAGGCCACGGTCAATGTTAAGAGGTGAATTTTTACCTACATTATTTTCAAACATTTCTTCGTAGTTACCAACTTGCTTCACTATTTGGTAAGCCCAATCAGATTTAAGCCCTAAGTTTTCACCGGCTTTACCAGATACACCTAACAGACGTTTAACAGATGGATTCGCTGATTTTAATTGCTTATCAACATTGCTTGCTGTCACACCTAGCTCTTCAGCTTCGAGTGTTGCGAATAAGCTCCAACGAACGACGTTAAACCATTCATCATCACCTTGGCGAACAACAGGACCCAGTGGTTCTTTAGAAATGATATCCGGCAATACCACTGCTGATTTAGGATCATCTAATTTAATTCTTAAACCATATAACTGCGATGCATCAGAAGTAACGGCGTCACAACGACCTTTTTTGAAGGCATCGATTGTTTGACCAGATGTGTCAAAAGTAACGGCTTTATATTCCATGTTATTTGATTTGAAGTAATCAGTCAGGTTAAGCTCGGTTGTCGTACCCGCTTGAATACAAAAAGATGCGCCGTCTAACTCTTTCGCTGACGTGACACCTAAATCTTTATTAATTAAGAAGCCTTGGCCATCATAATAATTAACACCTGCAAAATTTAAACCCAGTGACGTATCACGCGTTGCAGTCCACGTTGATGCACGTGATAACAAATCAATCTCACCACTTTGTAATGCTGTAAAACGTTCTTTCGCAGTCAGTGGGATAAATTTAACTTTCGATGCATCACCTAATACCGCAGCGGCAACTGAACGACAAAAATCAACGTCGATACCTTTCCAAACGCCTTTTGAATCTGTTGCTGAGAAACCTGGGATCCCTGTAGAAACACCACAGTTTAATACGCCTTTTTTCATTACTTGCTCTAACGTAGCAGCATTAACTAAATTGGGTAGTGTTGATGCTAGACCTAGTATTAAAGCTATTTTTGTAACCTTCATATTAATTTCCTTGTCTATTTATTATTATTGTAATGTTGGTTTTAGTTGGCTAACTCGCCAGTTAAAAAGAGTTGCTTTCTCTGTTTCCTAAACACAAAATAAGCATAAGGCAATTTCTATACAACATCCACGAGATAACAACTGATTAACAAAAGCATTGATAAGTATTAGACACTTGTCACGAATTTAACACTAACTTAACATTGATGGGGTGGTTTTAGGTAGATAATACTTTATGGATATTCACTTTAAGGCTTTTATCCATATTTAATTCTATAATGGAAACTAATACACTATAAAGAACAGGTGCTTTTCCATCTGATAATTCACTGCCAAAACCTATCTAATATATTGATTTAAAAGATATGTTATGCATGTCTCTGGTTTTACATTGGTTGTCAGCCATCCTGATGAAAATCAAGCATAAAGGTAATAACACTCCCCCCTCGGCATTGCCTTAACAATGAAATTATCGTGCATATCCCCAAATTGTCATCCGATGAGTACCTCCTCTATTTTGCAGCAGGACTCGCATAAAAAGATTATTTATTACGCCAGAATATACAAAAGCACTGCCAAAGCAGTGCTAATTCACTATAAAAACTTAAACAAGTAACAATTGAATTAAGGTTCTTGACGTGTACTTGCTAATACTATTTCACGAATACAAACATCTTGTGGCTGTGCATAAGCAAATTCAATTGAACGTGCCACGTCATCGGGTGCAAGAATATTACCCATGGTTTCTTTCCAGGCTTCATAGCCTGCCTTAATTTCTGCTGATGTTGTATGTGACAACAATTCAGTTTCAACAGCACCCGGCGCAATAGTGATCACTCGCACATCTGACATTGCAACTTCTTCACGTACATTTTCAGTGATTGCATGAACAGCAAATTTAGTACCACAGTAAGCTGCATGTGCACCGAATGTTTTACGACCCGCAACAGAACTGATGTTAATGATAGTACCTGTATTACGTGCTTTCATTGGCGCAAGTACAGCCTGCATACCATTTAATAATGCAATCACGTTCACGTCGAACATTGTTTTGAACTCTTCAGCAGGTTGAGTATCAATTTGACCTAATAACATCATGCCAGCATTGTTCACTAATAAATCAGCAGGACCATATAACGCTTCAGCTTTAGCAAGTGCGGCATGAAACTCAGCGTGAACGGTTAAATCAACCTTTTCACATAAACAGTTTGGTAAGTCTAGCGCTTCCAACTTTTCAACACGACGAGCTACTAATAATAATGGATGACCAGCCGCGCTTAAACGCTTCGCTGTAGCTTCACCAATACCTGAACTTGCACCTGTGATAACGACTAATTTTTTCATTATATACTCTCTATTTTTAGAATAATGTTGATGATAACTTTTGATAATAATAGTTAAGGTTAAACGACAGCGATTAGCTGCGCACTCAATGACTACATAGTGAATGTATCGTGTCTATTAACGTTAGACCTAAGCACTCTTGAGCGGATGAAGAGAGTATATAGAAATGACTATTGTTGATATATACACAATAAAGAACATAACTGTTACGCTTTAAGCTACAATGAGATTGATACTTTATTCCTTACCCAACTTAATCTCTATAGGCACAGCAATGCAAAGTAGTTCTTCTCTTGCCGACATCCGCGCGTTTGTCACTATTGCACAGCAAGGTAGCTTTACTAAAGCCGCTGAAGTATTGCAATCATCCCGCGCGCATGTATCTCGGCAACTTGCTCAGCTCGAACAACAACTCGGTGTGCAATTAATTATTCGCACGACTCGAGCACAGCGACTCACGCCAATTGGCGAACAGTTTTTTCAGCAATGCCTGACATCATTGCAAACAATCAACCAAGCCGTGATAGCAGCGAAAGACGATACCGAACAATTACAGGGTAGTATCTGCATTAACTGTGTTGGTGGTGTGATTGGCGAGGATATTCTGGCGAACATTATCAGTGAGTTTAATTTACAGTACCCTGATATAGAGGTTGAACTGGACTTTAGTAGCCCACGCGTTGACTTGATTTCCGAGGCGTTTGATTTAGTGGTACGTATGGGTGAATTAGAAGATTCAGGCTTAGTGGCACGAAAACTCACTGACATTAAGGTGCAGGTGTTAGCCAGCCCTGATTATTTAGCCCAGCACCCTGTGATTCAGCACCCTAAAGATCTGGAACAGCATAATTGTTTAACTGGAAGTATCAAACGTTGGCGCTTTCATCAAAAATCAGTGCAACACAATAATGCACCAATACATGAATTAGAGATCAACGTTAACGGTAATTTTAGCTGTAAGAGTGGTCGCGCTTTAATTAACGCAGCCAAACATGGCAATGGTATTGTCCGTTTACCGGAATTGTATTGTGAAGATGAACTTAATAACAATACCTTAGCATCGGCTTTAATATCCGCCTCGGATGAAGAGCAGTGGCACTCACCTGATGTACCACTGTTCCTACTTTATCACCGCAATCGTTATCAGCCCGCACGCTTAAAGGTGTTGATTGATTTCATTTATCAGAAGTTTAAAGAAATTTAACTTCCCATTCACGCCCTATATACAGCATGACATTAATAAGTGCGACTATAATTAGACAATGTGTATAGCCTGATAATACCTATCACTCGATAATATTTATGCTAGTTAATATAGATGGTGAGATTAATTGCTATCACCATAGCTAGCATCAACAACCTCAACCTCACCACTGTTGTAGTCATAATTCATAACCAGTGTTGGCTGGCCACGCTGCATAAAGTGCAGTGCACGATATACGCAAGTACTTCCTGTGTACGTATAAGCGATATCAACATCAGCACTACTCAAATCGTCATCTATTACATAAGCAATGGTAAAACTGGTATCAGTGATCCCAGTCCACAATTCTTCACAAGCTGTAAAAGCGGGAGTTATTGTCCCAGAGGTAGAATAAGGATAACCAGTCGCAGTAGAGCTAACATCTCCGTCACCAAAACCAGCGAGATCCTCAACAGCACCACTATGCCCCTCAACTAACCAGCCGCTATGATATAATTTTACCGCACTTGCAAATGCGCCAAACTGCCCTCTAAGCGCAGCTCGATTAGCATCATCTTGCAAATTAACAAATTTAGGTATTGCAGTTGCAGCTAATACCCCTAATACAATAATGACAATCACTAATTCAATTAATGTAAAACCATTTATTCGACGCTTCATCATTTATCCTAAGAACCTAAGTTAATTTACTACCATCAAACCTTATAATGATAATTATATTGAAAACTCACCACAAACAAAACTAAATACCACTTAATAATATAAGTACAGTATAAATAATTAATAACATATGCATTAATTAGTATACAAAACTCAACATCGACACTCACCAGATGTACCACTATTCTGACTTTATCACCGAAATCGTTATCAGCCCGTACGCTTAAAAGTGTTGATCGACTTTATTTGTCAGCGTTTTAATCAATAATAAACATCCTTTTCATGAAAATGAGATGTTCGAATGAAAATTAAAATGCTCTTTCGAGCATTCGTGATTGAGATCAATTTATCAAAAACTATCTGCTTCATACTTATAAGTAGTTAATTGGCCTGCATATATGGATGAACTATGGGAAAGGTAACCCGTTTCAATACCGAAGTATTGATAATTGGTGGTGGTGCGACTGGCACGAGTATTATGCGCGATTGCGCATTGCGTGGCATAACCTGCATATTACTTGATAAAGGTGATATTGCTTCCGGCACAACAGGCCGTAATCATGGCTTATTGCACTCAGGCGCGCGCTATGCGGTCACCGATGGTGAATCGGCCCGTGAATGTATCCAAGAGAATAAGATCCTCAAGCATATCGCCAGCCATTGTATTGAAGAAACCAACGGATTATTTATTACCTTACCAGAAGATGATCTGGATTTTCAACATACCTTCATTACAGCTTGTGCAGGCGCAGGCATAGCAACGCAACGCCTGACGCCACAACAGGCGATTGAGCTCGAACCAAATGTTAATCACAGTCTACTCGGCGCCGTAAAAGTCCCCGATGGCACGCTTGATCCCTTTCGCTTATGCGCATCCAATGTTTTAGATGCCAAAAATCATGGTGCACAATTACTTACCTATTCAATGGTGACATCATTAATTCGTATTGGAGAACGTATCATCGGCGCGAAATGTATGAATACCCGCACCAATGAGCAATTTGAAGTGTATGCCCAAGAAGTGATTAATGCAGCAGGTATTTGGGGGAAAAACATTTGTCACTACGCAGATCTAAATGTGCAAATGCTACCTGCCAAAGGGTCATTATTAGTGTTCGAACATCGTATTAATGATCTGGTCATCAACCGCTGCCGTAAACCCGCCGATGCCGACATTTTAGTACCCGGTGACTCGATCTCACTCATCGGTACCACTTCCGAAAAAATTGATTATGACGATATAGATTCACTTAAAATCAGTGAAAAAGAAGTCAATATCCTAATTGAAGAAGGAGCTAAACTCGCGCCAATACTGGCACAAACTCGTATTTTACGCGCTTATGCAGGCGTACGACCACTCGTTGACGTCGGCGGTGGCGATGGCCGTAATATCAGTCGTGGCATTGTATTACTCGATCACGAACAGCGTGATGGCTTAGCAGGCTTTAGCAGTATTCTTGGCGGAAAATTAATGACCAGTCGCTTAATGGCCGAAATGACCACGGATCTTGTAGCAAGCAAGCTCGGTAATATCAGCAGCTGTACAACACATTTACAGCCACTACCAGGTTCTGTGATTACGACTGGAAATAAAAAACACAAATCTCAACAAGCCGTATTTACCACCACAGCTGCAACCCATCGCCACGGTGAAAATGCAGTTGCTACGTTTGATCAAAGCACCAAAGGTAAATCAATTGTTTGTGAATGTGAAATGGTGTCTGTTGGCGAAATTGAATACGCGATTAAGCAATTGGATGTGACCAATTTGGTCGATTTACGCAGACGTACTCGTCTCGGCATGGGGTCATGTCAAGGTGAATTATGTACCTACCGCGCTTCAAGTTTATTTTGTGATTTCGGCAATTGCACTGGTTATGAATCAAGTCAATTATTAATGCAATTTTTTGAAGAACGCTGGAAAGGCATTAAACCCGTGTTATTTGGTGACGCTCTACGAGAAGCCGAATTTACCTATTGGCTTTATGAAGGCCTATTTGGCGCAACGGATATTAATAAGCTCGGTGAAAAGCAAGCAGATAAGGAATATTATGAAATTTGATAGCATAATTATTGGCGGTGGTATTGCCGGTTATACCGCCGGATTACGCAGCCTCGAAGCTGGATTAAAAACAGCTATCATTTCCAATGGTCAAAGCGCCCTGCACTTTTCATCAGGTTCTATCGATCTACTTTCCCATACACCTACAGGTAAAGTAATCCGTAACCCAGCGGTGATTTTTGATAAATTTACCAATGAGTTTCCTCATCATCCTTACAGTAAAATTGGCAAAGAAAGCGTATTTAAATCCATGCAGTGGTATAAAGATTTACTCACTAACGCAGGTATTCCATTAACACAGCAAGACAACGGTGATAATCACTTCCGTATCACACCGCTTGGTACGTTAAAGTCGACATGGTTGTCACAGCCTTATGTACAACAACTGCCGATGCAACTTTCAAGGCATACTATCAAGCGTATTGTCGTCGTGCAAATTGATGACTTCCGCGACTTCAATGCCAAGATGGTTACCGATAGCCTCACGCAGTTACCGGAATTTAACGATGTTGAAATCAGTCATACCAGTATTGCAATTGAGGGATTCTCAGGGCTTAAGCGCAACGCGTGCGAACTTCGCTCCATTGATATCGCTCGTATCTTAACTAACGATAATGAAATAGAAGCATTAGCGAATAAATTATCAGCCATCGCAACCCCTGACGATATCGTCATCATACCAGCTATTACAGGCAACGGCTTGGGGCTTGAAACGCTCAACAAATTACATACACTCACTAATTTAACCTTTCACGAAGTACCGACCATGCCACCGTCAATGTTAGGTATCCGCCTTGAAGAGACCATGATTGATTTATTTATCAAACGTGGAGGGATGTTATTAAAAGGCGACCAAGTCACCCATGGTGATATAGCTAAAGACGCCAGCAATAGTGGAGAGTTAAGCCTTAAACGCATTTATACCCGTAATTTAGAAAGCATGCCGCTATCCGCCGACCACTTCATTTTCGCATCCGGCAGTTTCTTTAATAAAGGGCTTATAGGACATCATGACAAGTTACAAGAGCCTGTGTTTGATTTAGACATGAACAGCCTTGAGGAACGCAATACCTGGTACAACCCGCAGTTTTTTGCGGCTAATTCACAACCTTTCTTATCGCTGGGCATTAAAACGAACCATCACTTCAACCCTATGATTAAAGGTAAAGTGATCAATAATCTATTTTGTGCGGGATCAAACTTGGGTGGCTATGACCCCGTAGCAGAAGGAAATGGCAGTGGCGTAGCAATCAGTACCGCTTATCATGCTGTTAATAAGCTATTGCTGCAGCGTACGCCAGAACAGTATTCACAACAACACACCAGCTTAGCATAAGGAGCAATACCATGGATTTAGTATCAACACGTTTTGAAAAATGCATCAAGTGTACCATCTGTACCGTGTACTGCCCTGTTGCCAAAGCCAACCCCAATTATCCAGGTCCAAAAGAATCAGGTCCCGATGGCGAACGACTCAGAATCAAAAGCCCAGAGTATTATGATGAAGCTTTAAAGTTATGTACCAACTGTAAACGCTGTGAGACAGCCTGCCCATCCAACGTCAATGTAGGCGATATTATTGCGGTTGCACGTGGTAAGTTTGAGAAGAAAAAAATAAACCCTAAATTAATGCGTGACTATATTTTAAGTCACACCGATTTATTCGGAACACTTTCTACACCAGTCGCGCCTTTGGTTAACAAGATCACCGATTCAAAAATAATTAAAACCATCATGGATAAAACCGTTGCCATCGATAAGCACAAATCATTACCTAAGTATGCTTTTGGTTCATTTAGACACTGGTATAAAAAACAAGCCGATCGCCAAACACAGTTTGAACGCCAAATCAGTTATTTTCATGGCTGCTATGTTAACTACAACAACCCACAACTGGGTAAAGATTTAGTGAAAGTACTCAATGCGATGAATATCGGTGTCAAATTATTGAAGAAAGAAAAATGCTGTGGTGTACCGCTCATCGCTAATGGTTTCCATGACAAAGCCCGTAAGAATGCCCAGTTTAATGTCAAGCATATGACCGATGCTGTCGAGCAATTTAACACTCCTATTCTGTCCACATCATCCACGTGTTCGTTGACGTTAAAACAAGAATACCCACATGTATTAAACGTAGATAACAGCAAGATCGCCAATAAACTTGAATTCATTACCTCATTTTTATTACGCGAGTTTATGAATGGCAATATGCCAGAGCTAAAGCCCGTACATAAAACGATTGTCTACCATACACCTTGTCATTTAGAACGCAGCGGTTTGGCAATTTTTACTATTGAATTGTTGCGCTCAATCCCCGGTTTAACGGTCACTGTACTTAATAGTGAATGCTGCGGCTCTGCAGGTACCTACGGATTTAAAAAAGAAAACTACGACGTGTCGATGAAAATAGGCAAGAATTTGTTTGAGCAAATCAGAAACTCAAATGCTGACTTTGCAATTACAGATTGTGAAACATGCAAATGGCAAATTGAAGAGAATACTGACTTAGAAACTATCCATCCGGTAAGTTTATTAGCGCAGTGTTTACCTGCATAGGATGAAAAAGGCAGCCGAATAAACAGACTTAAAACCCATTAGTTTTCCTAATCCTGACGATTAAATTATTTCGCTATAAAAATACTTTTAAGTGGTTATAATGCAGTCAAATCGTAAGGTTAGAGCTAATTAAACATAATTATCTCTTATCTATGACTCTTAGGTAAACTAATTAGAAAAGGTGGGTATTATGACAACTACGACGATGAAAATCACGACGGCTATGACTATCACAACTATCATGGCAAAAATATTGGCTGCTTATGGACGTTCATTTGTAGAACTGTATAACCGCGATAATAAATTATGAAGATAATATCTGTCAGTAACGAGTCTATTCGATCGCTACTGACAGATGCATTTAACGCTTAATCGTTAAATGAACGTACAATCCAAGCTCGGAACGTACGACCTTTCAATTTACCTTTACCAATCTTCTGCACTGCCGCTTTCGCCACTTTACTGTCAACAGCAACATAGGCACAGTTGTCAAACAGTTGAATTTTACCAACTAATTTCCCATCAATGCCGTCTTTACCTGTTAATGCACCGAGAATATCACCGGCACGTACTTTCTGCTTTTTACCACCATCAATACGGATACATTCCATTGGTGGCATCATTGGTGTTTCATTTAAGATACTTGCAGGCGGTAATGCGTCTGGTGTGATCATACCAAAACGATCTTCAAGCTGTGCAACTTGATAACCTTCCTTATCATCAAATAAAGTACAAGCAATACCTTTACTACCAGCACGGCCAGTACGACCAATACGG
>NZ_JASJHF010000074.1:0-23787 GCF_033791185.1 Moritella sp.
TGGCTAAACAGCAAAGTAATAATACCTTGTTGAAACAAGCTGAGCAGCAACAGCATTTTGCCTTGGGACTCGGCACCTTAGGCTTAGTTGATGCGGTCGATGACTTTGCGCCGCTGACATTGGCTGAATTTAATGCCGGACCACTACAAGCGCTCTCATCAATATACATTTATCAATATCAAACGGGTGATGGCACTAGCAATGTGAAAGATCATAAATACGCACTCTGGGTAGAAACCTCGGGTGTTGCGCTTAATAGCGAGTTACAGCAGTGGATCGCTGAACAAGCAGACATGAGCATCGATAACAAACCTGCGGAAGTGACGGCAGCATTAAGCCATTATCGCCAAGCGTTATTCTTGCTGTTCGCGGGAGCTATAGTCGTTGTCACGATTGTCTTGTGTTTACGCTTTGGTTTAGCACAAGGTTTATTAGGCTTGTTAAGTATTGTGCTGAGTGCTGGTGGCGCATTATTGTTAACGCAGCTGAGCTTAGGTCATCTCAATATCTTCAATTTGTTAGCAGTGTTGTTGATCCTTGCCTTGGCGATTGATTATGTGATCTTCTATCAAGAGCATGGTTTACAGCGCAATACCGTTTTAGCGATCACCTTATCGGCTATTTCATCGGCGCTGGTATTTGGCGTACTTGCGCTAAGTGTGACACCTGCGGTAGAAAGTTTTGGCTTAACTGTTATGTTTGGCATTTTATTGGTGTTTCTATTGGCTCCCTTAAGTGCGAAAACATTAGCTCCTGCAAGTGCGGAAAACCTTGAGGTTGAAAAATGAAATTAAGCCTAGCTAGATTTAGCGCACTACTATTGGCGATATTCGTATTAACTGGCTGTATCAGCATGCCAAAAAGTCATTTAGTCACGATGGCGCCGAATGTGACATTAGAGCTCACCGCACCGCCGCAAGCATTACAGATGCAGGCGAAAACGCAGTTAATTGAAGCGCAGTTTGATGAGCAAACACATAGTTTATTAGCTCAAGTGGAATTTACCGAAACGCAGATTAAACTGGTGGCGATGACGCCTTCTGGCATCCCCTTGTTTGATGTATTGTGGAGCGTTGAAGATGACGCGATTATTAACCAATATGTGCCAGTACCGGGATTAGATATCAGTTATGTGATTGCCGACTTGCAATGGGTCAATTGGCCGTTTGCACAATTGCAGTCAGCAACCAATGGTTCATTTATTCAAGAATTCAATAATAACGTCGGCCAAACCACAACGGATTGGACACGTACGTTAAGCCAAGATGGACAGGTTATACTAACTGTCGAGAAGTTCGATAATCGCTATATCCTTAAGCATTTATTACGTGATTATCAAATAACAATAACAGAATTAACGAAGGTATCATTGTGAGTATCTGTCTAAAAGATTTTGGTGTGGTATGCGCACTCGGTGATTCAAAAGCTGCGGTAGCCGCTGGACTGTTAAAGGGGAGTCGTGACGGTTTAGTGCTTGATAGTCAGTTGCCCAATGCTGAACCGCAATATGTCGGTCGGGTGGCAGATTCGACTTTTGATAAAATAGTGGCAAATATGAGCCTTGATAGTAAAGGGCAAACACTTAGCCGTAATGATAAACTTGGTCAATTGGCGTATTTACAGATAGCCGATACTCTTGCGCCTTTGCTTGCTGAGTTTGGTCAACAACGTATCGCAGTCGTAATAGGCACCAGTACCTCGGGTATTGAATATGGCGAGCAAGCATTAAAACAGAAGATAGCCACGGGTGAATACCCAGAGAATTACCATTATCGCATGCAGGAAATGGGTACAACGGCGCAATTTATAGCTGATTTATGCCAAGCTAAAGGCCCTGTTTATAGTCTTTCTACCGCTTGTTCATCGAGCGGTAAAGCCTTAGTCAGTGCGCAGGCATTACTCGATGCAGATTTAGCGGATGTGGTGATTGCTGGTGGTGTTGATAGCTTAGCGAAATTGACTGTGAATGGTTTTAAAGCATTAGCATCAACGGCAACTGCGCAGAGCAATCCATTTTCGGCAGACCGTGATGGTATTAATATTGGCGAAGCGGCAGCCTTGTTCATCGTCACCAAAGAACAAGGCGGTATTCAGTTATTAGGCGCAGCGGAAACCTCGGATGCCCACCATTTATCGGCGCCCCATCCTGAAGGTGAAGGCGCGTTACGGGCGATGCAAGCGGCATTGGCTGAAGCTAATTTGCAAGGTGAGAAAATCGATTATGTAAACTTACACGGTACAGGCACACCGAAGAATGATGACATGGAAGCTAAAGCCATGTTTAACGCCTGCGGCAGTAAAGTATTATGTGGGTCGACCAAAGGCATGACTGGCCACACATTAGGTGCTGCTGGCGCTTTAGAAGCGGGCATCTGTTGGTTGTTACTCAATGACGAATATAACCCATTAAACAAAGTACCTGCTAATGTTAGCGACGGTGAGCTTGATAGCAGCCTTGCGGTGATCAACTTAGCGGATGCAAATAGCACGACAGCTAAATTACAAACCTGCATGAGTAATTCATTTGCTTTTGGCGGTAACAATATCAGTCTAGTGATAGGAAAACAGCAGTGAATAAATCTCTAATCGTGAACCAATCTCCAGTAGATAGCACTGTTTCACTTGTAAAGAATTATCCAATAGCGGACGTATTACCCCATAGCGCGCCAATGATTTTATTGGATGAGTTGGTGAGTTATGACGACGAAAACGTCAGTTGTCGCGTGACGATCACGCCAAGCCTGCCTTTCTTTGATAATGCCAAGCAAGGCGTACCCAGTTATGTCGGTTGTGAATATATGGCGCAAACGATTGCTGCCTACGGCGGCGCCCATGCTCTGGATGATGCTGGCGAAGTGAAAATAGGTTTTCTATTAGGCTCGCGTAAATACCACGCTGAAGTGGGAGTATTTAAACTCGCGCAGCGCTTGTTAATTGAAGCTAAAAAATTAATTCAAGACCAATCAGGACTGTGTGTTTTTGATTGCGTAATAAAAGATGAAGAGAATGCGGTATTAGCGCAAGCTAAAATCAATGTATTCCAACCGCAGGATCCAGCACAATTTTTAAAGGATAATCATGAGTAAACGTATTTTAGTAACAGGCTCAAGTCGTGGACTGGGTAAAGCGATCGCACTGCAATTAGCCAAAGACGGCTTTGATATTAGCGTACATTGCCGTTCAGGCGTGGAAGCGGCGCAGGATACGTGTGCACAAATTACGGAGCTCGGTCAAGCGACTAGTTTATTACAATTTGATGTGTGCGATAGAGCGGCAGCAAAAGCCAGTATTGAAGCTGATATCGCTGAACATGGTGCTTACTATGGCGTCGTCTGTAATGCTGGTATTACTCGTGATATGGCGTTCCCATCCATGGAAGGGAACGATTGGGATGACGTGATCCGCACTGGTTTAGACGGTTTTTACAATGTTATCCACCCAACGGTTATGCCAATGGTTCGTGCTAAACAAGGTGGTCGTATTGTTACTATGGCTTCAGTGTCGGGTATTATGGGTAACCGTGGGCAAGTCAATTACAGTGCGGCCAAAGGCGGTATTATTGCGGCATCGAAAGCGTTATCGCTAGAACTGGCAAAACGTAAGATCACGGTTAACTGTGTCGCACCTGGTTTAATTGAATCTGACATGACCAATGACTTACCGCTGGATGAAATCAAAAAAATGATCCCGTTAAAACGTATGGGCAAGCCTGAGGAAGTGGCGGGTACTGTGTCATTCCTGGTATCGGATTGCGCGGCCTATATCACTCGCCAAGTTATCTCTGTGAACGGTGGATTGATCTAATGAGAAGAGTTGTTGTAACGGGTATGTCTGCGATCACCGCGCTTGGTGATGATTGGGCTACTTTTAAAGCGGGGTTAGAGAAGGGCGAAAATGCCGTTAAAGTGATGCCTGAATGGGATTACCTTGACGGTTTGAATACCCGTTTAGCCGCGCCGGTATTACATTTTGAAAAACCGAAACACTACAAACGTAAACAAGTGCGCTCGATGGGTCGTGTGGCATTAATGTCGACACGGGCAACAGAGTTAGCATTAGAACAAGCGCAGCTATTAGACCACCCGGCATTAACCGATGGCCGCACTGGTATTTCTTATGGTTCATCTGTCGGTTCTACCGAGCCGCTAATTAACTTTAGTCGGATGATGGACACGGGTAACATGTCAGGCGTGACGGCAACCAGCTATATTCAAACCATGTCACACACGGCGCCTGTGAACGTCGGGGTATTCTTTGGTTTGACTGGGCGCGTGATCACTACAAGTTCTGCTTGTACCTCGGGTTCACAAGGCATTGGTTATGCCTATGAAGCGATTAAATTTGGCCGTCAAGACTTGATGGTGGCTGGTGGCGCGGAAGAGTTATGTATTACCGAAGCGGCGGTATTTGATACCTTGTATGCAACCAGTGTTAAAAACGACACGCCAGCACTCACCCCGCGTCCATTTGATAAAGGTCGTGATGGTCTGGTCATTGGCGAAGGTGCTTGTACACTGATTTTAGAAGAGTTAGAGCATGCGCTGGCGCGTGGTGCGACGATTTACGCTGAAATCATTGGCTTTGGTTGTAACTCAGATGGTAAACACGTGACCCAACCAACCGCTGAAACCATGCAAGTGGCTATTGAGCAAGCTGTGCAAGATGCCGATATTGATATTGCTGAGATTGGTTATGTGTGTGCTCACGGCACCGCTACCGATCGTGGTGATATTGCAGAAACCAATGCCACAGCCAATGCGCTAGGTAAAAAGCCAATTAGCTCGCTAAAAAGTTACCTTGGGCATACCTTAGGTGCGTGTGGCGCAATTGAAGCGTGGGCATCAATCAATATGATGCAGGACAACTGGTTTGCACCAACGATTAATCTCGATAGTATTGCTGAAGAGTGTGGCGATCTGGATTATATTCGCGGGCAAGGGCGTACTATCCACACTGATGTGGTGATGAGCAACAACTTTGCTTTTGGTGGTATTAACACATCACTGATATTTAAGCGCTGGCCTAATTAGTCTACAGTCATCATTAAAGCATCAAGATGGATTAACAACGCGCCTTACTTGTCATTAAGTGGCGCGTGTTGGCGATATCGTGTTGTATGCTGTCACCCCTGAATAAGCGAACATATTATCTTTTAGCCCCAGTGCCTAGATGATATTGAGCATATCATCGGCAAGTAGATGTTATGAAGCAGCGTTAAATCCGACCCGATTATCGCCAACGGAGTAGGCTACAATTTGGCTGATTTCTTGCAAGCTATAGCCTGACTCGTTTTGCCATTGGTTAAAACTATCTTGAATAATCTTTAAGTTACGTTTTGAGGTTAATCCACCCTCGATTAACTTGTTGGCTCTAAAATAAGCTTCAACATCGCGACTGAGAATAAAAGTGTCTTTACCAAGTTGACGCAGCGCATAAGGGCCAGTGTTACCACCTAAACGTGAACCATGTTTTTTCAGATACAGCCATAAACCAGTAATATCATCACTCGGCCAGTTCGCTAACCATTGCCCGATCGAGCCAAATTCATCGCTGAGTTCTTTTAACCACTGCGCATTGTCGCGTACCGTTTTAACTTTAGTATAATTTCGAATGATTTTAGTATCAGCCGCTTTACGTTCTAGCATGTCATCAGGCATCAATATTAGCTTGTTGATGTCAAAATTCCAGAATACCTCTTCAAAGCCATCCCACTTTTTATTCACGACAGCCCAGACAAAACCGGACTGGAAGATTTTACGAGTGAACTCCGCTAATACCTCATTATCAGTTACTAACGAAAGCTCATCATTGGTTAGTGGTTTTGACGTTAACTGAGTTAATGCTATTTCGCCACCTTTGCGCTCTGCAGCTCGGCGGTAAAGATCTTTAAATGTTTCCATTAATGACATCGCTAATATTTGATATGTGGGGATAGTTTACAGTAGATGTGGTTAGCTGGTCATCCCTAATATTTAATTGATATTGCAACAAGAGAGCTTGTTATTAGCTCGTATACTCTATTTTGCGACAAGCGTGAAAAGTCCAACGATTAGAGTGATGAATAGCCGCTGGGTGACACATCAGCAAGGTAGTAATGTGCATAGCTTTATGCTTAACTAGCGTCGATTAAAAGCAACTTAATCGCCATATTCGTGTCAGTTATCTGGCACGATTTGCATTATAAAGACTAGGAAAGTAAAAATGTCGACTTGGGTAAAGCAGTATGTAAAAGCGCCAGTGTTAAGTTTGTGGTTATTTGTGGGTTTGTTTGCACTACCAGCACACGCGTTAACGGTTAAGTTTAGTGAAGCCGAGCTGCAAGAAAAAGTAACCCGGGTGATGCCGTTAGTGAAAAAAACTTCATTTTTGACAGTTGAACTGACGAAACCAGTATTGAAACTGGCGCAAGACAAGAATGAAATTGAGTTAGAGTTAAACGTTAAATTATTAACCGGTGGATTAGCAAGTTACGGTTACACCCGATTAACCGGTGCGTTAAGTTATAAATCAGAAGAGTCTGCGTTCTATGTGAGCAATATGCAAGTGCATGAAGTACAGATTGAAGGTATGCCTGATTTGTTTACCCCGCAAGTCATTAAAATGGCAGAGCAGGTTGTTAACCCCGTACTTGAGCAGATGCCAATCTACAGACTGAAAGATGATTTAACCGAAACCATGGTTAAAGCCGTACTCGAGTCAATTGAAGTACGTAACAAGGAATTAGTCGCGACACTTAAAGTGATTTAATGGCTGCTTACTGTGCGTTAACAAATAAAATTAACGGTTTATGCATATTATATTGGGATCTATGTCACATTTAAGTTATTATTCCTATAGAGGTATGTTAGGTTTTTGATTCGTAAAGCCTAGTGTTCTCGAGAATCTGATTTCTAAAGTAAGGATATTTTATTTTGACAATTCAACAGTCTATACAGATCCCCGATCGCCATTGTGCTAAGCAGAACGAGAGTAATACTCAACAAGTCAATTGTAAGGGTGACAAGATAGAAAACATTGCACAGTTGTTAATGCATTTAGGTATGGATGACATTAAACATAAATGTGATGACTGTGATATCGAGGTACGTAGCGCTTGTTCTGCCAAGCAGGCGCAGATCGAACCGGTAACACGCGCTAAATTAGTCACTGAGACAGCGGTAACAGACCGCCAGTGTATTGAGACTGATTTATTAAGCCGTAGAGCGCTGAGTGAGAAAAAGCGCGCAGTAGAGAGTAAGCTTCTTTTAAGCAGTATTTTTGCCAGCTTATTCGTAGTAGTAATGACATTTCAATAACAACTAAGCCCTGTATAGACAGGGCTTATTTACGTTTAGCTAAGTTATTTGCTATAACTTAAACACACCTACCATGTCGCCAAGACGCACAGACAGATCTCGCAGAGCGTGACTTGATTTCGCTAAACCTTCAGCGGTATCGGCCGTACACTGGGTTATCTCATTAATTTCAACAATATTCTGGTTAATTTCATTCACAACAGTCGATTGCTCTTCTGTCGCGGTAGCAACTTGCGTATTCATGTCCGAGATCAGGCAAATACGCTCACCAATAGACACCAAGGCTGTCGAAGTATCTGTTGTTGCAATTGTGCCCTGTGTGGTTAACTCACGGCTTTTCAGCATCGCGGCAACGGCACTGCTCGCTTCATTTTGTAAGTTATCAATCATGGTTTGAATTTCGTTGGTTGATTGATCGGTACGACTGGCTAAATTACGTACTTCATCAGCAACAACAGCAAAACCACGGCCTTGCTCGCCGGCACGCGCCGCTTCAATCGCCGCATTAAGGGCAAGTAGATTGGTCTGCGCTGAGATACTGCTGATCACTTCTAAAATGCTGCCAATGGCTTGGGTATTATTGGCTAATGAATTGATGACTTGGCTAACTTCGTCGACATCACCGGCCAGCTGGTGGATAGCCTTACTGGCTTGCGACACGACCTGTTGGCCATCACGGGTTTCCGTTTCGGCACTGTGTGCTTCATTGGCTGCATTGGAAGCATTAGTCGCAATCTCGTTAACCGTTGCGCCCATTTCATTAATGGCGGTGACCACAAGGAAAGTACGATCGCGTTGTTCATGGCTATTATCTAAGGTGGTTTGCGCTTGGTTGGCAACCTCTGCTGCTGCGCTTTGCAATGCTTCACCAGTACGTGATACTTCTTGCATCGAATCGTGGATCTTAGTGATAAAACTATTAAAGCCTAATGACAGTTGGGCTATCTCATCGTTACCTTGAATGTCGATACGTTGACGTAGATCGCCGTCACCATTACCGAGTTCTGCAAACACCGTCGCAATACGTTGAATCGGACGGGTAATGTTGTTACCTAACCAGATGGCGATGAATGTAAAGGCAAGGGCAATCGCAAGCGTCCATAACATGATCTTATTATTGGCTTGTGACAAGCTTGCAAAGGCTTCCTCGGTCGGCAATTCTGCAATCACATACCAATCCATTGATGGAATATAACTACTTGAAAGCAGTGTATCACGTCCAGAAACGGTCGCTTCACTCATATTAAATGCGCTTTTTTGAAGTAATTTACTCGCGATATCACGGCTATAAAGACGGCTTAAATCGGTATTACCAATTTGGCTATTATCCTTGTGTAAGCGCACGGTACCATTTGCATCAACCAGATACACAAAGCCGCTGTGTTCCAATTTGAACTGGTTAATAAAGTTGACCATGTCATCTAGCGATTTAGACAGTCCGGCCATACCAAGACCATTAACTTGTTGATAGTTAATGAATAACTTAGTTTCTCCATTAGATTCTTTAAAAATACTCACCGATTGGGCTTTGTTAGCGCGAGTAAAATCATAGAACCAATTATCTTGTTGATGATTTAACTGACGTAAAAACCCATCTTGGTTCCAATAGTTGCCATCGGTCCGGTTCGCGATTGACGCATCAATAAGTTGATATTGATTTTTAACATCATTGAGCATTTGGACTAATTGTGTTTCTTGGTTTGGTGTAGTTGTATCTTGCAGACGGGCGAGCGCAAAACGGTTCGTTGCCAGTTGTTGAGCGGCTTGTTGTATGGTCGAGATCTCTTTATCCACTTCATTACGGATCTGCATTAATTTGGCCGGTAGCTCAGAGGTTGTTAAGCGTGTTTCTATCACATCTTTGGCTAAATTTTGGCTAACAAACCCAACGAGTAGGGTAGCGGTGATGACGGCACTAATCATAGTAACGATCAGTTTTTTCTTAATACTAAATTGACTGAAAATCATTGGGTTGTTGTCCTAGCCTATTAATAAGGGAATTCAAGTGAATAAAACATTTTAATTCGCGCTTTAAGTTGAATTATTATAATTATTTTTTATTAACTATCTTAGTTAACGGCAAAAATAATGAAACCTTTAGCTGTATAAGCTAATTTTGTGCATATTTTTAACTAATTAAGCAGGCTACTGTTTAAAAAATAGCATTTTTATAGTATAAGAGCGGGCTGAATTAAGAATATCCCCAAATTAGGAATTGAAGATGTCTAAAATGTTTTTCAAAGGTCGTATTGACGCAAGATTAAATCACGTTAAAGCTGGCTATAACACTAAACGTGATATCAAACTGGGGTCAGAAGAGTCGCCATTAAACTTGGTCGTGCAAACGACTGAGCGTCAAACTGAGCTTGAAGTGATTTTAGCGGATAACAAATTAGTCGCAAACTTTGAAGTAAATGCAGATAAAGAAGAAAACATTCGTGACCTAGACGGTGTGTTAAATAAGCCTAAAACAACGGTATTCGAAAAAACGCCTAATCGTAATGATCCTTGCTCATGTGGCAGTGGTAAAAAATACAAAAAATGTTGTGCTTAATGTATTTTAGCCATAAATTATTTTAGTATTTAAACTGTTATTTATTAAACCCTTAATTATTTGATTAAGGGTTTTTTTTTGCCTATGCCGCTTAATCTTGATAGCGACCACTGGTTTCAATTGTTGTTCGATATTACCGGTAACATTGGCCACTTAACTCGCCATATAACCACTGACTTAATCAGCACTATTAATATCGCCTTATGTTACTAGAATTACGCTCATATAAATAAGGAGGTCTATATGAGTTTGTTGTATTTTTTTGGTGGCTTGCGTCTATCAACTAAACTTGTACAGCACAGTTGATGACAAGGATGTAAAGAAGATTGAATATAAATCAGCCTGGCAGGGATGAAAGAAGTGCTTCTACACTTAAGTAATGTTTCTTTATATTCAATCTTTAGCATAAAAATAGCCTTACTCACTAAAGTGGTAAGGCTATTTTTTTGCGGTAAATATTAAAGTGGTAAGGCTATTTTTTTTGAATTTATACAATCCCCAAGCGTTGCTTTAATAATTTCAAGTAACGGCGGCTAACCGGTAGTGTCTGACCACTGTTGGTCATGATCTCGGCCAAACTATTATCCAAGAGTTGGATCTCTTTAACTGCTTTTAGATTAACCAGATATTGACGATGACAGCGGATTAACGGGGTTTTCTCTTCCAATATTTTTAAGGTTAACTGACTCGTGGCTACCTGTTTGCCTGTATTAATATACACGCCTGATAAGCCACTGTGGGCAAACTCAATATCTTGAGTGGCGACAATCAGAATTCGGTTGTGGCCAATGCAAGGTACGTGTTCCAAATGTTTCTGTGTTATCGCATCAAAATTAGCTTGTGCTGTAGATTTGACCAAACGCGCAACGGTTTTTTGTAAGCGGGCTGGATCAACAGGTTTCAGCAAGTAGTCAAAGGCATTTTCATTAAAAGCTTCGACGGCATATTGATCATAAGCGGTTGAAAATATAACTTTAGGCATGGTTTCTGCGTTTAGCATCGACAGCATTTCAATACCAGTGATCTGTGGCATTTGAATATCCAAAAAGATAATATCAGGTTTCAATTTATTAATTAGCTGTAAGCCTTCAATCGCATTTTCTGCTTGAGCAATGACTTGGATCTGCTTGGTTTCATGTAATAATTCGATTAACTCTTCACGAGCATACTGTTCGTCGTCAATGACAATAGCGTTAAGCATGAGTTAGTTCCTTATTCGTTGTTAGCGTACTGGTTGGTAGCAAAAAAGATACTTGGGTTAGCTTATTTTTAGTGGTTGAAATAAGTAGACTTGAGCGCTCATCAAAGTGATTAATCAGCCTCTTATCTACTATTTTAAGTCCTAAACCCGTGTTGTCTTCTTTGTTAGTGACAAATGTTCCGGCGTTATCGGTGACAAAAATACGTGTGCCTTCAGGCGTATTATGACTGTATATCTCTAATTTCCCCGCGCTTAACATGGTCGAAATACCGTGCTTAATGGCATTTTCAATCAGCGGTTGCAGGGTAAAGCTAGGCAGTTTGATGTCCATTAGTTCAGGCGCTATAGCAATACTTACACTCAGACGTTTCGTCAATCTGGCTTGTTCTATAGTCAGGTAAGCGTTGACATGCGCGAGCTCTTCTCGCAGGCTAACAGACTCGATATTCTGTTTTAGATTGCTACGGAAAAACTGTGACAGATGTTGGATCAATATTCGGGCTTTATCGGGTTCACGGCGGGTTACTGCGCTGATGGTTGTCAATGCATTAAACAGGAAGTGTGGATTCACTTGTGCGTGTAATAACTTCAGCTCAGCTTGTGTTAATAAGGCTTGTTGTTGTTGATAATGGCCTAGCAAAATCTGACTGGAGAGTAGTTGCGCAATACCTTCTGCCATTGAAATATTGATATTAGACAGCAGTTTTCGACGTGGTTCGTATAATTTTATGGTGCCGACAACTTGGTTATCACCGTTACGTAACGGTAAGATAATCGCTGTGCCGAGGCGACATTTACCGTCAATAGCGCATTGGTAGGCATTGGGTGCACTGTTTAAATCTATGATGCGATTTTCATTGATCGCTTGTTGAATTGTACTGGAAATCGGTACATTAACATGATGGTGCTGCTCTCCAGTGCCAACAAAGGCCAGGATATGATGGGTGTCTGTGATCGCGATAGCGGCAACGTTAGTTTCTTGATGAATAATAGAGGCGATCGTATGTGCGCTTTCGGCATTAAGACCTTGATTAAGGATACCGACACTGCGATCTGCAATTCTGAGTGCGCGTTGAGAGAACACGGTTGAATACTTTTCAAAAATAGACTTTCTATCTTCGATGATACTCATAAATAATACTGCGCCTATAGTATTAGCGGTGATCATCGGCAGGGCGACATTACTGACTAGGCTATATGCTTGCTCATAAGGTTCTGCGACAACCAGTATTATCGCCATCTGGGTCAGCTCTGCAAAAAGGGTGATCAAAAAGACAACTTGGGGCTTGAATAAATAGTTGATCTTATTATTGCGCAGTAGGTAGACATGTAATAAGCCGCCAATTAAGCCTTCCACGGATGTCGATATCGCACAGGCAAAATCGGTAAATCCGCCCATAAAGTAACGGTGTATGCCGCCAGTCATGCCCACCGCCAAACCTACGATAGGCCCGCCAAAAAGCCCGCCCATCACGGCACCAATGGCCCGAGTATTGGCTATGGCATCGTCGTATTGCAGCCCAAAATAACTGCCCATAATACAGAACATTGAAAATAATAAGTAACAGCTAAACTTATGTTCCCAACGTGAAGATATGTTTAATAGCGGCATGAAAATGGGGGTTTTACTGAGTAGATAAGCAAACACCAGGTAAACACACATTTGTTGTAATAGAGAGGGGATCAAATCCATAATATCATCTAAATTTTATATATGTATAACAAACAGTAAGGATCATTATCTAAACATTAATACGCAATTAAAGCTGTAAATAAGCTGTTTATTGATGAGGGGGCAGCATACTACAGACTTACTAGAAAAACCTATTAAATATAAGCGTTTATAGTATTTACAGGGTTTTTTGACTGAAAAATAACGGTTCGCTTAAATCCGCTGCAATTTGGAGACTTGGCTTTATATCACCAAGGGAGTAATGTGATGATTTTCAATCATATAACCTTAGTATTTCCTGGGCTGAATAAGCTATAATTAGTTATTCACTACTGCAAACGGAATTAATATGTCATTAATACACCAAGTTATTCAAAGCTTTCCAGGATTAATGGCGGTAAAGAAGTTAAGTGGTGAGCATGTTGTTGTGAATGACAGTTATAAGGGCTTCTTTCCATTTGATGTGTGCGGGTTAACGCTTGATGACATTATAGATAAAATTGACGACGAAGATGTGATTGACCTATTACTACAGTGCAAAGCCAATGATGCAGCGGTGTTATGTGAACCGGATAAGATGACAACCAGTATTGAAACCTTCCTTGATACCAGTTTTGAATCGGTGCGCTATATCATGCAAGATGGTGATGATGAATTTATGGCGTTATTGTCTTGGGATATCACCGACAAAGTTAAAACGGCGAATAAACTTAATGCCCGTTTACAGCATGATGATTTAACTGGAATCGCGAATAAATTGGCATTAATGCAACGTACTTTTAATAACAACAACACCGTGGTGTATCTGGATCTCGATAACTTTAAATACATTAATGATACTTTTGGTCATCTCAAAGGGGACGAGATACTGATTAAGTTTGCATTGTTTATCAATAATCAGTTACGTGATAAAGATACGATATATCGCGTTGGTGGTGATGTTTTTGTTGTGGTATTTGAAGATGTGAATGAAACGAAAATCGATGAACGGTTATCGCAGATACGGCAAATTATCGAGCAAGAAGATGATTTTCTCGGTATTTCATTTAGTTTTGGTATGCAGAATATGCAACAAGATATTCCCTTGGCTGGAGCATTAGAACTCGCCGATAAGCAGTTGTATGTCAATAAGAAGCAGCGTAAAAATCAGGATTAGTATTAATGCCATCAGGATGAATAAAGTTAGCAGCATAACAGCGGCTGCTAACCCTGTAATTCACTAGAATGCCAATTCGATATCTGCTTTTAGTTGCACTAATTCACTGCATACTGAGGGCGAACCTTCGTTAAAATCAAAGGTTTTATCATTTAGCGCACAAATGGTGCCAACCACAACGCCTTGAGCAACGAGTGGGAAGCCAAGATAAACGCCTAAGTTAAACTTTACGTAATCTTCGTTACCTTTCCATTCATCATCAATACTTGCATCAGGGATAAATACTGGCTGTGCCGTATCAACAACCCGTTCACAATACAATTCATGACAACCAGGCTGGCGACTTTTAGGGCCGCAATCACCGACATTATAAATCGTCTGTTCATTAGCGACGACAACTTCCATCGTGTTGGGCTTTGACTCCATGATCAGAATTGAATGTAAACCAGAACGAGTGGCGAGCGTATTAAGGCGCTCTTGCCATTCAGCGAATGATTGTTTGATGTTAACAAATGGCATAGGTAATTCCTCATGTCCTTATTTGGAGTTATTTTTTATTATACGGCTTAAGTGTCGTATTTTAGTTGGCTAGATCTCAGTTTTACAAACTTTAGCGTAAATTATTGTCAGTAAAACGGCTGCTTCACTCCACCCTGTATTCATTAGTAATACTTACTTTAGCAGCTGTTATTGGTTGCAGCAATAGTGCGGTTAATGACCCATAAAATGCATGGCCAGTGTAAACGGCACCACTAACCGCTAACTTTGCGCTTCCGAATACCGCTAAAACGGTGCTGGATAACGTCTAAACACCGCGCTAATATCCGCCAATGCTTGGGGAGTGAGCTGGGTTGAAAAGGCACTTATATTCTCTTCGAGTTGCGGCAGTGTTGTCGCTCCGATGATGGTTGACGTTACACCATCGACTTGATTGCACCAAGCTAAGGCTAATTGTGCGGGTGTATAGCCATGCTGTTGGGCAATATCAACATAGTCAGCCGTTGCCAGATGTGCACTGTCAGTGTTTCTATATAGCTTGTTACGCTGCGAGAATGTCCAGCGGCTGCCTTCTGGTCGTACATTGTTCAAATATTTTCCTGACAACATGCCAGTCGCCAACGGGGACCACGGCAAATACGCCACGTCTTCATGCACACTATTCTCGATTAAATACGGCCAATCCTTAGCGTGTAATAAGCTGAACTCATTTTGAATCGATACCATGCGCGGTAAATTGTGCTGTTCGCTCAGTTTAAGGTAAGTATTAATACCCCATGTGGTGTCGTCAGATAAACCGCAGAAGCGGATCTTACCGGCATCAACACAACGCTGTAACCCTTGCAAAATATCGAGCATTTGCGCGGTATGTTCGATTGCATTGATATCACTAAAGCGGATATTATTTGGCTTATGTCGGCTGAAATGTGGGTTAGGGCGGTTTGGCCAGTGCAATTGAAACAAGTCGATATAGTTTGTCTGCAAGCGCTTTAACGAGGCGTCTACAGCTTTAACTACAGCATCACCGCTGATCGGTTCACCGTTACGTATCCAAGGCAGTCCTGGACCTGAAATCTTAGTCGCTAGCACAATATCTTTACGACGATGCGGGTTTGCAGCGAGCCAATTGCCGATAATGGTTTCTGTTTTACCATAAGTGTCTGCAGACGGCGGTACAGCGTACATCTCTGCGGTATCAATAAAGT
The DNA here is from genome assembly GCF_033791185.1 of Moritella sp. Lineage (GTDB taxonomy): Bacteria > Pseudomonadota > Gammaproteobacteria > Enterobacterales > Moritellaceae > Moritella. The sequence continues at coordinate 15,582 of NZ_JASJHF010000074.1, forward strand.
TGACGCCTTGCGATAGCGCATATTCGATTTGTTGGTTGGCGTCTTGCTGGTTGTTCTGAAAGCCCCAAGTCATGCTGCCTAAGCAAACGCGTGATACTGACAAACCGCTACTACCGAGTATTGAAAATTGCATAGTCATCCTTATGCTGCTTCTTTTTCATCATTATTATAGGTTAGGGCAATAGTTACAAACATTTGTTCACAATTAAGAAAGAGTGTCGGGCTAGGTGCTGTTATTTGTGAAGTTAGCGTGACTTTATAAAATATTTTATATGTTTTTAATCAGTTGGTTACGTTTGTTGGGCATGTTCGGAATGGTTTTTTTGCCAAGTGAAATAGCTCCGACCAGATGTTTTTGATTACCGTTTTTCGATCTGCTGCACATAAACGTGAAGTATTGTCACATCATTTGATTATTACATTATGAATACCTAGTTATTGGTACGTCTGAGTGCTTTAATGATTTTCCAATGCTGGCTGTTGCAGTATTAACACTGAGCATTGCAATAAGGTTAAGCCGTTCAGACTTTATAGGATTAGAGAAATGGAATTATCTAACGAATCAAATGCTTTAGATGCATATATGCAGCAAGTGAATAAAAGCAGTGTGTTATTGACAAGGGAAGAGGAATACGAAGTTGCAGTCGCTGTGGCTAATGGTGATTTAAACGCGAAGAACCGTATGATTGAGGCTAACTTACGACTAGTGATTAGCGTCGCGAAGCGTTATCAATATAGTTCGATTCCTCTAGTTGATATTATCCAGGAAGGCAACACCGGATTAATTCGTGCGGTTGAAAAATTTGATGTGAGTAAAGGTTATCGTTTTTCAACGTATGCAGTGTGGTGGATCAAGAATAACATCGAGCGTTGTATTATGAACAGTGCGCGTACTATTCGTATTCCGATTCATGTGGGTAAAATGTATCGAAGTATTGCTAAGGTGGCCAGAGAAGTGGGGCTGGATGTTGGTAGTGATAATGATTTGGTGGTTATTGCCAATGTACTGGAAACCGACGTGGATGAGGTGATGGATGTCTTGTCTTACTACTTTAACGAACTCAGTTTAGATAAAAACATTATCACCGATAGTGGGGCTGTTACGACACTTGTCGATATTATCGAAGATGAATCAAGGCGAACTCCGAGCGCTGAAGTCGAAGGTGGTAGTACTCGAAAGTATTTGTTAGCGTTATTAGATAATTTACCTGAATATGAACGTCAGGTTATTGAATTGCGATTTGGATTAACCGGTGAAGAGCCGTTGAGCTTATCACGCATTGGTGAACGTTTGTCCATGTCTCGTGAAAAAGCTCGGAGTATTATCCGTACCAGTCTTAGAAGGCTCAGACCTAAGTTATTAGTTAACAGTGTCCAGCAGCATGACTATATTAATTAGCTGGCTTAAAATGTTAAATGCATCTTTAACCGTTGGTTTATCCCTGCCAGAGCGTTATGCAGCGGTGATGATTACTGCGTTAGCAAACCCTAAAGATATTGTTCAAGTGACAGTAATTGTTGCTTTAGTTCTAAACCATAGGCATAACCAACCAATTTATTATTAGCACCAATGACACGGTGACAAGGAATAATAATCGGGATTGGATTTTTATTATTGGCCATACCTACCGCGCGTGACGCGTTGGGATTGCCTAGGCCTGCAGCGATATCTTTATAACGGCGTGTTTCACCATAGGGTATCTTGGTTAACTGTTGCCAAGCGTGGCGCTGAAACACCGTACCAGCAGGATTTAGCTTAAGATCAAAACCCTTTCTGATATGATTAAAGTATTCGCGTAATTGCTGTTTGGCGTCATTGAAGTAAGTACTTGAGTGTTGCCAGTCGGCACTGATGTGAATGGCTTTAGTGCCGTTATCAATGAGTAACTGGGTAATACCCGCTTCGTTACCGACTAATATAAGTTGATACTCTTGGTCGCCGGTGGCTGAGGTGCTGGAAACGGTGAATTTATCGTAATACATAACGGTGTAACAACTTAAACTTTAGGGTCATAGATAATTAAAGTTTAATTGATAGTTACAACATTTGTTGTTATCTAGGTCTAATTAATTGCACTTTACTGCCGAGCCCACCCCAACAGGGCAAGCTCGGCAGTGTTGGTGGTTAATGGTTAGCCAAAATCACCGTCGACATAACCTTGTGTGCGGCTATCTTTAGGTTGCTCGAATACTTGTTTGGTTTCACCATGTTCGACTAACTCGCCCATCCAAAAGAACGCGGTTTTATCTGAAATTCGTCGTGCTTGTTGCATTGAATGGGTAACGATGACAATGGTGAATTTTTTTCTCAGCTCGTCCATCAGAACTTCAATTTTGTGGGTCGCAATTGGATCTAGTGCACTGGTCGGCTCGTCCATCAAAATGACTTCTGGTTCCATGGCAATGGTACGCGCGATACATAGTCGTTGCTGTTGACCGCCAGATAAGCCAAAGGCATGTGAGTTTAAGCGATCCGAGATCTCATCCCACAGCGCAGCACTGCGTAATGATTGCTCAACAATTTCATCTAAGATTTTTTTATCTTTGATACCTTGCGCGCGTAATCCAAAAGCAACATTCTCATAAATACTCATTGGGAAAGGGTTCGCTTTTTGAAATACCATGCCGACACGCATACGTAATTGCCTAACGTCGAAGTCATGATAAATATCTTGTCCTTCAAAGTGAACATCTCCGGTGATAGAGACGTTCTCGATAAGGTCATTCATTCGGTTTAATGAACGTAACAAGGTCGATTTACCACAACCTGATGGCCCAATTAACGCAGTGACTTGGTTTTTAGGGATCGGCAGAGAAACATTTTTCAATGCTTGGTTGTTACCATAAAAAAGATTTAAGTTATGGATGTCTAATTTATTCATTATCTCTGGCCTTAATAAGTAGCTTTGTTAAAACGTGAGGCAATTAATTTAGTTGCCAAATTGAGCAGTAATACCAGCACAATCAGTACGGTTGCAGTGGCGTAAGCTTGGTTCCATTCATTTTGAGTAAATAACTCTTGGGTTAGTTTATACAAGTGAACGGTTAGAGTTCGCCCTGAATCTAACACTGACTCGGGAATTTGGGTGACCATACCGGCCGTTAAAAATACCGGAGCTGACTCGCCAATGACACGGCCAATACTTAAAATAAGCGCCGTGGCAATTCCTGGCATCGCACTCGGCAGGATCAGTCGCCATACGGTGTAGATCTTTGAAGTACCAAGTGCATAACCACCTTCGCGATAGCTCATCGGTACTGCCATTAATGCTTCTTCGGTGGTACGAATAATTACCGGTAGAATAAGCATCGCCAGTGTCAGCGAACCCGATAAAATAGAAAAACCTAATCCCAACGTGGTGACAAAAAATGTCATCCCAAAAAGGCCATAAACGATAGATGGGATACCGGCTAATGACTCAGTGCAAAAACGGATAAATTTAACTAAACGACTACCAATTTTGGCGTATTCGGTTAAATATATCGCAGTCATGATGCCTATCGGCGCCGCAATCAATAAGGTTAATCCAACCATGTAAACGGTCGATACGATCATGGCGAAAATACCAGAGGCTTCACCAATACGTGTGTATGCCCCTGTAATAAACTCCCAGCTAACATGGCTAAGACCATTACTTAAAATGTGCCATACCACCCATAATAGGAAGAAAATAGTGATACCAGCGGCGCACCAAATAGCCGAGAGTATGAGTTTATCTTGAGTGTCACGTTGCATTAGCTAACTCGCTTATTATTAATATATAACAGGGCACTGTTTAAGATGACGATGAAAATAAGTAAGACGATGCCTGTGGCATATAATGAACTGGCATGAATACCGGTCGCATATGACATTTCCATGGCTATATTTGCTGTTAGGGTTCTGGCTGGCTCTAACAATGAACCTGGCATCGCTGGTGCGTTACCCATTACCATGATGATGGCCATAGTTTCGCCGAGCGCGCGGGCGATGCCCAGTACCACCCCTGTTAAGATGCCACTTTTAGCGGCGGGTACCAGTACTTTGATGATGCTATAAACTTGCGATGCACCTAATGCTAATGCACCTTCTTTATAGGTTGTAGGCAACGCCCGCAAAGATGTTTCGGAAATGGTAATGATCGTCGGTAAGATCATTATCGCTAATACAATGATACCGGCTAATAAAGTGTTACCTGCGGGAATATTAAAGAATGTTTCTATGGCCGGTACAATAACGACTAAGCCAAAAAAGCCGTAAACCACAGATGGGATCCCAGCAAGCAATTCAACGGCTGGACGTATGATGTTCGCGAGCCATTTAGGCGCTATTTCAGCCAGAAATATCGCGGTTAATAACGCAATAGGTACACCGATAATAAGCGCCCCTAATGTCGAAATTAACGTTGCAGCAATCATCGGGAAAATGCCATACAAGGCGGGTGGCAACCACTCACGGCCAAACACTAATTCGACTACACCCGCTTCCATAAATGCAGGCAGGCCTTCTTTAAATAAAAACCAGCCGATCGTGGCTACGGACAATACACCGATCATGGCACTGCAGAAAAACAGTGCTTGGAAAGCATTTCCAAGCCAATCTATGTTAGAGCGGTTACACGAGTTAGACCGCGTCATTTTAGTATTAATTAAGGTATTCATGTACTTACCTTGTTACGAAGAAAATTAACATGAAAAGGCTAAAGCCTTCTCATGTTTGTTGTTATTTACTGACTGGGTGGTTAAATCGAGATATAACCTTCATTTGCAATAATTGCTTGGCCATCATCAGATAAAATGTAGTTAACAAAGTCGCGTGCCTTGTCTGCTACATCATTTTTCATTAGCACGATAAAAGGGCGGGCGATAGTATATTGACCCGCTGCGATGTTGGCATGACTCGCTTCAACACCATTTACTTTTACAGCGCGTAAAGAGTCGTCAACTGACCCTAATGAAACAAAACCAATCGCATAAGGGTTGTTCGCCACAATTGTTTTGATCATGCCATTGCCGTTGGCGACTTGCGCACGTGGTGAAATAGCCGATACTTTGATGCCATTAATTTCACGTTTTAGTGACATGATGTCTTCGAACGCGCCACGTGTACCTGATGCATTTTCACGGGTAACGACCACGATAGGTGTGTTTGCTCCACCGACTTGTTGCCAGTTGGTGATTTCGCCACGATAAATTTTGGCAATTTGTTGTTGGGTTAAGTTATCTACTTTATTTTTCTTATTCAATGCGATAGCAATACCGTCTCTGGCGATAACGATCTCTTCAATATTTGCTTTGCTTTCGTTTTCCTTGATATCTCGAGATGACATGCCAATCATACTGGTACCGTCTGTGGCTGCGCGAATGCCCGCTGATGAGCCTGTGCTTTGTACTTCAACTGTTTTATTGTGGCTGCTTTTATAGTTCTCAGCGAGCACCTCCATTACATGGGCTACCGAAGTTGAGCCTGACACAGAAACAGAAGCTTGTACTGTAGAAGCGGTCATCAACCCAATCGCTGCTACTAATCCAATTAATTTTTTCATTCTAAATACTCTCTGTAATATCTTGACGTTATCCATATTGGAAGTTCGACTATTAAACATCACAAATGTGACAGTTTTATTTCAGTGTGAAATATTAATTACTTATCACCGCTGATACTTACTTCTGGTTATCGATTTAATTACAATACATTACACTGCTTTACGTTGACGTACGCTTATTTACGCTTTGTTTGTGAGGCTTTACGCTACCTAACCCATATTGGGTAGGTTTATATCCTGAGCTGGTGTTTGCCTGATGATTTAAGCCAGTTGATTGTGTTGATTTGCTGGGATTGGCGAACATAGTTACTGGGAAGCTAGTTTGGATGTGTAATAACAACTAAAAAATATAAAATTAATTACTCCGAGCTAGAATTATTCGCCTTGCTCATACAAAAACCATACTTTATGAATGGGTATTGACCAGTTTAAATTCGATTTATAGCGGATTAGATCCGGCTAAGTCGCATCTTGTTGATGTGGTAGGGACATTGATTGGTTGATCGATAGGGGGGTTAAACGGTTATAAATGCTTATAACCGTTTAAATTAATGTCTGTCTAGCGTGCTGGAATAAAGGCATTTGCGAGGTTACTAATGGCATTGATGTCGTGCTTCAACTCATCCATTTGGCTGACGACCGTATCGGTATGTTGCCAGCTAAGCTCTGAGCCTTGTTTAATGTCGATCACGTGACTGTTGATCTCGTTGGATACTACGCTTTGCTCTTCAGCCGCTGTGGCGATCTGCATTGATAGCTGTGACAGTTGCTGCATTTTTTCGTGGATAATGGCAATCGCTTGATCAGACTGTTCTGCTTGTCCAACACATAAATCAGCATTATCTTTGTTTGTCTTCATCATCACTAACCAATCATTGATGGTTTCTAACATCGTCGATAAGCTGGTGTGAATATGTTCGGCAGTCTCTTGGGTACGCGATGATAAGGTTCGTACTTCATCGGCGACCACCGCAAAACCTCGGCCTTGTTCACCAGCGCGCGCGGCTTCAATGGCGGCGTTTAATGCCAACAGGTTGGTTTGGTCGGCAATTGCTTGAATGTTGGTCATCAAGCTTCCCACATTTTGTGCTTCGGTATTGAGCTTATCGGCAGCGGTAGAGGCTTGTTCTACTTCACGGGCTAATTTTTTAATTTCGCAGGTGGTGGTGTTAATGCCACTTTGCGCTGTTTCACATAGCATAAATGTGGCATTGATTTCATCTGAGGTTTCGACACTATTACGCACTATTTCATCTGTCGAGGTGAGCATTTGCGACATCGCTGTGCTTACTTCAGTTAATTCTTTTTGTTGATTAACCAGGTTGCTACGGATCTGGTCGGTACCTGCTGACACGGTGGCAATGACCTGTTGTACCGGTTTGGTCGAGTCGAGTGTACGCTCCAAAATGGCTTTGATTTTGGTTTTAAGCAAGCTCATATTAAAGTCAAATACACTGGCGGTGCCTTTGCCAAAATAGACTTGGCGACTGACACTGTCAAACATTGACTGCATGTGTTGGGCTTTTTTCGCCATTGGGATGATATCTTGCCAGAATACCAGTATCGGGGTGATGGCAGAAAATAAAGCAATCAAGGATGCGACTAATCCCAGATGAGTGTAGATAAAAACTTGTGCCACAAGACTAATCAGGGTTAACAGGATAAAACGTTGAATACGGGTGAACTCAAACAACAGGCTTTTGCCCTGCAGGTTTTTGTAGACGCTACTGGCACGGTTGACCATTTGCGGTGTCGCGAGAGTACTGACTTCTTGATGACCGACAATTTTACCGTTTTCAAACTGGGGGGTGATAAAGGTATCGAGCCAAACGTCATTGCCTGTTTGGCTGGTTTTACAAATAATACCTTGCCATGAGAAACCTTGTGCTAAGGTTTTTCTCACTTCTTCTATCACGGCGGCAGGCATGGTTGACGAGTCGAGTTCTCGACTATTTTTTCCTAATAATAGGTCTGCTGAAAACCCCAGTGCGTCACTGTAGTGTTTGTTAACATAAGTGTATTCACCGTTGCTGTTTACTAATGAAATAAATTGCGCAGAGTTGTCAGCCATTAAGTTCCCTATTAATGTATAAAATAGTCAATTAAAGAATAAAATAACATTGAACTTAACCTTAGTCATCTGATAGTTAGTTGTTATGTGGTAGTTGTGGCTATTATTTATATACTTTATCTCGTAGTGGCTATTTTCGATACAACTCTAGCAATATATGTTGTTGCATACGTTGCTAGTTGGGATGCTCTATTAAAGTAAATACCGAGGAACCATAACGGTCCCTCGGTATTTCATACAGTATGTTAAGCCATGCCCTTGAGAGACATTAACGTACGATGAGCATGATCTCTTCTGCTGTCATCGGCTTATCGAAATAGCTCATGAACAGACCGAAATCTTTGATGTCACCGTTGGCAAACGTGAAGTCACCAGACTGTAAACTCTGACCAATCACTTGCTGACCGTTGGCACCCGCCATGAGGATCTGATTTAGGACGGCGCGGCTGGTATTGATTTGTACGTCAGCACCTTATAGCGCTTGTTCGTGTAACTGGGCAATACCGTTACGAATTTCAATAGTGAATGATTCGTTGGTATCAACAAAGTTATAGCTTAGCGCCATTTGCACGTCTAAGGTATTCTCGGCAATGATAGTCGAGGTCATCAT
>NZ_JASJHF010000075.1:0-3719 GCF_033791185.1 Moritella sp.
CCAACAACGCCTTCGCCAAGCCTACCCAGACACAGAACTAATGGCATTAGAAACAGGTAAAAATCCAAACCTATTACCTGAAAGCGCAATCCGTATTCGTTTTCACTCTGTTGGGGGTTATGGCACCATAGCTACGGGTAAATTGCTTACCGATATTCTTGCAGGTGCCCTAGGTTTACATTCTAAATCAATGCCTAAATACGGCTCAGAAAAAAGTGGTGCACCAACTAACTTTTTTATTACCTTGTCACCCGAACCAATCAAAATTACCAACGCTGAATTAAAGCAAATTGATATTGCCTTGTCGCCAGATCATAAGGTGTTCATGCATACTAACCCACTAGCAGGACTATCACAGAACGGCACCTTTGTATTACAAACCCACCATACACCAGAGCAAGTATGGGAGGAATTACCACAATCTGCTCGTCAATACATACGTGACAAAAATATTAACTTTTATATCGTTGATGCCTTTAAAGTCGCTCATAAACACGCCCCTACTCCTGACTTAGAAATTAGAATGATGGGTATAGCCTTTATTGGCGCCTTGTGTGGACATGCACAACAGGTAATTGCGAATACTGATACACAGCAAATGCTAGAACGTATTGAACGACAAATTAATAAAAAATTTGGGGCCAAAGGTGAAAATGTTGTAGCAGGTAATATGGCCGTCATTCGAGATGGCGTGCAAGCAACACAAGCAGTCAACTATGCTGATTTTACTGACAATAAAAAAATCGAAATAGCGGCGCAGAAACAACATAATAAACCCAGTAACGCCAGTTGTGGTTTATTCGACCAAGCTTATTTTGATGACATTGCCGGTAAAAAATACGCAGACGGTAGTATCAGTGAGGCCCCTGTTATTCCAGGCTCTGGCATGTTCCTACCACCAACCAGTGCAATAACCAAAGACAAAGGTTTATTCCGCTTAAATGTCCCTCTATTCAACGTAGACAAATGTACAGGTTGTATGGAATGCACAATTGCTTGTCCAGATGGGGCAATACCTAACTCAGTGCATGAACTCCACGATATTCTCTATACCACCATCGCTCAACTTGAAATACCGCCAGCACAGGGTGACTTGATCAAAGCGCAAGTTCCTCTTATCTGTGATGCGATTCGCCAACAATATCTCAGTGCAGCAAAAGGCGACACATCTTCCCTTCATGTCGTGATGGCAAGTGTTATCGATAATATGACATTCGATAACCAGATGATGCAACAGCACATGGGCAATGTTTGTGCGCTACTTGAAGATGCACCGATGAGCCGCACCAAACCTTTTTTCGATGCCATGGAAAAAACACGACCAGGGTCGGGAGGCTTATTTAGCGTAGCGATTGATCCAAGTAAATGTAGTGGTTGCATGGAATGTGTCGAGGTTTGTGGCCCTAATGCACTTGAAAAAGTGCGCCAAACTAACGAACTAAACACGCTTATGCATCAACGCTTTAATAGGTTAGCGGAGATGCCAAGCACCCCTATTCGTTTTATCGAGCAGGCATCTAAGTCCAGCGGTGAAGTAAAACGATTATTATTAGATCGTGATAATTATTATGCAATGAGTACCGGGCATGGTGCTTGTCGAGGTTGCGGTGAGGTAACTGCGCTACGTTTAGTGACTTCAATAAACAGAGCACTACAGCAACAACGCTACAAATCGCATACAGAGCAATTAGAAAACCTGATTGAACAGCTACAAACTAAGCTCATTGATAATGTGATGAGTGAAAGTGATCCTCTCAGGTTTGAACGTATTCAACAAACCATTGCAATATTAGATAAGCGTTTATTCCACTTTGAACATGGCCCGACGGGTAACGGCCCTTCGGATGCACTGATTGCCAATGCAACGGGCTGTAGTAGTGTTTATGCATCAACGTTCCCAGCAAATCCTTATAATGATCCATGGGTAAATAGCTTATTCCAAGATACCCCTGCTCTTGCCAAAGGTTTATTTGAGGGTGAAGTTGCCAATCAAATTGCACAATTTAAAGCGATTCGCAGTGCGCAATTAGATATTGAAGATTGCTACGATCCACAAGTACATGATCAGCAACTACGTTATCTTGAGTGGACACAATTTTCAGATCATGAACTGGCATTATTACCCACTGTATTTAGCATCGGAGGAGATGGTGCAACTTATGATATTGGTTTTGGTGCGCTGTCACGTTTATTAACAACATCAACACCAATAAAAATATTGGTGCTTAATACAGGTAGTTACTCCAACACGGGTGGCCAAGCGTCTACCTCGAGCTTCACCGCGCAAGATTCGGATCTCAGTCGTTATGGCATAGCACATAGCGGTAAAGAGGAAGCACGTAAAGAGCTAGGTATTATTGCGAGTTTCCATCCAAAAGTAATGGTGGTGCAAACCTCAACAGCACTGCAGGGACACTTCACCTCTAATCTGATGGAATATTTGAACTATCAAGATTCTCCCGCTTTGTTTGATGTCTATACACCATGCATGGGTGAACAAGGAATTGCAGATGATGCTAGTACGCGTCATTCTCGATTGGCAGTTGAAAGTCGTATGAATCCAGTTTTTGTTCATGACCCACGCAAAGGTGAAACATTAGCAGAACGCTTCTCATTAGAAGGAAACCCTGAGCTATTACAGGATTGGGCAACGCAAACCATTACTTATACCGATCATGATGGTATGACTCAATTGAAACAACTACCATTCACCCCCGCTGATTTTGCTCTGCATGAAGGACGCTTTAAAAAACATTTCAAAGCGATCGATAACAGTGTAACGCAACTAGAAGTGGCTGATTACATCGCACTTAGTCCTGCACAGCGCATCAATAATGCACCATTTGTATGGGCAACAGATAAACAACGCCACTTAATTAGATTATGCGTTTCAGATTCTATTATTGCCCTAACAGAAGAACGCTTACGTAATTGGCGTATGTTGCAATACTTCAGCGGTCAACACTATGTGAAAACAGAACAAGATTATCAACAGCAAATAAATCAATGGCAACAACGCTATCAGCAAGCTATCGAAGCCAAAGAACAGGCTATTGATAATATGGCTAATGGATTGGCAGAGCTAGCTATGACAACGAACTCTTTTTCCGCTGAGCAAGCAATTCCGATCACACAGGTAGAAACAGCTGCATCAACGAGCAGTCCAATCGTAGCTAAGCCACAAAAGCCGCACACTAGCAACGCTCCCTTAGTTTTTATCAACGATGAAGACCAAGGAAAATGTACCGATTGTAAAACCTGTTACCAACAATTAGGTGAATTGTTTGAAAAAGTCACGATAGTAGATAACGGCGTACCAAAAGTGGTTAGCCGCGTTATTTCCAATGCACTGGACAATATTGAAATAAATGATCAGTTAATTAGCCGAGCTTCACGTATCGCTGATGAGTGTGATGCTGAAATTATCCATTTCAACGCGGCTGTGATGGCGGAGGCATAATTATGACGAGCACATTATCTCAAGCGCAACGCGACTTATTGATGAGACAAATCGAACATGATCCACTGCGCTTCCAACAGATGTTAATTGATGAAAGCCAACAAGCGATTCGTCAAACCCTCAAACAGGGCGAACTAAATTTAGCCTTTACAGAAAAATTGTGGCAGTTGTTATTGGTAGACAATGCATTAAGCGTCGCCTTGCAACGCTATTTATGGCGAGTTCCACTTAAACAAAAACGCGCTTTTATCCAAGCATT
>NZ_JASJHF010000076.1:0-7249 GCF_033791185.1 Moritella sp.
AAATAACGATAGTGATGAAGAACACTTCTGGGGTAAATTCAAGCCCTAACACCGCGTAGATGAATACGATTTTCAGTGCGGCAATCATCGCCACGCCACCTTTATTAAGGTTCGCTAGTAGCGGTAAACAAATATCGACGATGTCATCTTTGATACCCATTTTTTTAGCTGCACGAATATTTACTGGTAATGTTCCTAGCGAAGAACAAGTACCTAAAGCGGTAGCTGACGGTTCAAAGGCATTTTTCCAGAAAGCGCGTACTGCGTTGGTACCGCCGCCAATCCATGAGTAAAAGGTAGAGCCAAGCACAAAGTAAATAGCGGTAGCAGCAAAGAATAAACCAATCGCTCTAGCAAACGTCACTAACAGCTCAGGATCCTGACTCGCCATTGTTGATGCGAAATAAGCACCAAGACCGATTGGAGCACCAACCATGATGATAGAAACTACTTTCATGATAACTTCGTTTAGGCTGTTAAGTAGGTCAGCAATTTTCTTACCGCTTTCACCTGACTGGCCAATCGCGATACCAGCGATAATCGACATCACAATAAGGGCAAGGATATTAGACTTAGACAGCAGCCCAACAAAGTCATTAGTGGTTAGCATACTTGCAAAATCAATCTTGCCAGCTTCTGCGGTAAAGTCCTTCGCCAATTCAAGCGTTACACCTTGTGCTGGATCGAAGATGGAGGCTAGACCAACAATACTAACAGCAGGGATAATTGCCATCATAATTGAAACGACCAGTATGATTCCGAGCATTTTACCCAGCTTCTTTAAATCCGTCATACTCGCAATCGATGACATAACACTGACACCAACTAGCGGTACAATGATCATGAATAACAGATTTAAAAATATTTGACCAATTGGTTTTAGCTTCAGTGCAAAATCGGGTAAGTAAATACCGATGGCGCCACCGATGACTAAAGCGGTTAAGAGTATAATTGATGATTTATAAGGTTCGAGCTTTTTCCACATTGTCATGATTCCATAATTTTTAATGATACCGTCGAGCCGTTACACTGCATGTAATAGCTCATGCTTAATTACTTTTTCATTTACTTCAAGTAGCGATATAAAGTCTGTTCTGAAATATCCAACATTTTGGAAACCTTCTGCACATTTCCTTTGATGGTAAACAACCCTGACTTTTCAACCGTTTTAACAAATTCATTTTTTTCAGGTAAACTTAATCGTGATAACACCGTTAGATTTAACTCACTTCGAGCCTGATCTATAATGCTATTACTGACGTCCTCGATAGAGTTATGGAAACTCTCATCTCTAACCCCAGCGACTTCATAATCAGGAATGCTGGCTTTAAGCATATCAATGGCATTTTTAACCTGACTGTCATCAATATTTAAGCAGAGCATGTACTGCGGTTTGTTGTTTTTAAAGATCATCAAAGTTGATGAACGTAGCTCTGTACCATTGCCAGCACGCCCTCGGTAATTCAGCAAAAACGGTTCTTTATTACCTTTTTTTGCATTACCTTGTTCGATGCTTTTTATCTGTTTTAATGCCAAGTCAGTCGCAGGAGAGCCAATTTTTCTTCCCGTAATATGACCGTTTTCAATGACTACTACTGACTTTGAAACATCACTTAGGTCGTGTATTACAATTTCACAGTGGGAACCAATGACCCCCGCGATAAACTTCACCAACACACTAAAATCAATTTCTATTTTCATTAATCTTGTCCTCCAGAACATGATGAGAAGTATAACCTTAGAGGTATTAAAAAATGTGACAACTGAGAGGTTTTTATCGTGATAATAATTTTTTAGCGCGAGAATTATTCATACAAAAATGAATTTAATTCAACTTTATAATTTTAAGATGAAATTTATTCAATTTAATGCGGATTTGTGATCTTGATATATTGACGTTTAAGCAATAACCAATTTTCACTGCGCTGACATGACAATGCCATTTATGCAGCGAAGGCATAGACCATTAGCGTCTTGTTAAGCATTAAGTTAGACAGAAAGGAAAACAGCTGGGTTGTAGATAATGATGCCGCTGCGAGTATTTAAAAATAAATTCCCACAATCTCATGTGTAACTTCCAATACACAAAACTTAAGCGTACACTTGTAAGCTTAAATAATAAGGCAACTTAACGATGGGATAATGTATGTCACACAGTGCGACACCGATAATAGCGACGGCAGACATCATTGCCGCACCTTATAGCGTCAAAGAAGAAGCGGCCAATACTTGGTCTCATATCATAGGCGCATTACTGAGTATTACAGCGCTGACTGCGCTACTAGTGCCATCTATACAGCAAGCTGATCCTTGGCGTATCAGCAGTTTTAGTATTTATGGCATTTCAATGTTTTTGTTATTTTTTGCATCGAGTGCCTATCACTACGCAACGAACCCTGCTATTAAAGCAAAATTAAAAACCCTCGACCATTGTGCTATTTTCTTGTTAATTGCGGGTACTTACACACCATTACTGCTAATTGAACTACGTGGTACGCTAGGCTGGAGTATCTTTGCTGTCGTTTGGACTATGGCCATATTTGGTATCATAGCTAAAGTCTATTGGGCTGAGCGCTTTAAAAAGGTATCGCTATTTTTCTACCTTAGTATGGGCTGGTTAATTGTATTTTCAGGTGATGAGCTATTAGGTAAACTTGCCACTGGAGCACTGTATTGGTTGTTCGCCGGTGGACTTGCTTATTCAATTGGTGCGATCTTTTATGCCAATAAACGTATTCCGTATAACCATGCTATTTGGCACATCTTTGTATTACTTGGCAGCGCTTGTCATTTTGTAACGATTTATATTTATGTGCTACCAGTAAAATAATACGCCTTAGTCTAGCTTGGATATGTGTTTCATGAACTCCACGCCTGGTGCTAGCGTAATTCTCCAAGATACGCCGACAGCATTATTATACCTTGGATAAAACTCAGCTAAAGTTGCAAGTAGCGTGTCGATAAATATCTCATATAAAATAGGATCAATTTGAAGCTTATCTTTATGCAGACACGCTATTGACACAAAATGCTCACGGGCTTTCTTGGTTACAAAAAAATTAACCATGTATGACACCGCTTTTCTAAGCATCAACTTCTGATTTACCATGTCCGTATTTCGAAATACTTCAGCTATTATCGGAGAAGCATCAGTAAACTTTGTGTAAAAACATTCATAAAAATCATCTTCGCTGGTCAAGATAAACCCGTAACTATCATTGAACAGTTCATTAAAGTCTATTTCCATAATCATTATTATCCTGTATGTCACTTATATCACAATTTACTTTACAAAACTCGCCAACATACTTAACAACAATAGCACAACAACAAAGCCGTACACGGTTACATATCTAAGTTTTAGACGCTAAATGACGTTATTTATCCGACACTGAATACGTTCCAAAACATAGATATAGATTACTCGATATGGATGCCATTAATCGACTAAACTGATGGTGCTCTCACAACTTGCCATTACCCGTTTGATTTCTGGTATACACGAACCACAACCCGTGCCGGCTTTATTACAACCGCCCACGGCTGCAACAGTATTCGCACCAGCTTCGACCGCATTAATAATCGCGTTCTCGGTTACTTGATGGCACGCACACACCATACGGCTTGGCGTCGTGTCTGCTTGCCCTTTTAGGGTAGTTCGTAACCCGACCTCCGGCACGAGCGTCGTTAAACTAGCCAACCAAGAGTTATCATCGGCATCATTAGCGGGGGTTACCATTAAACTGATATCCAAACTGTCTTGGCTATCGCCTTGCAAGCTCATCGCAAAACGGTACTTTTGCTCAGCGACATTTTCATAATCAACTTGCTTAGTCATATAACTGTTATTCAAGGCTAGTTTTAATTGCAGGAAGAACATCGCAGGCTCAGTAACACTGGCAAGGTAGTATAAATAGCCTTGCTCTAAGCGTCGTTCAACCCAGTAATCCACCATAGGTAGTATCTTAGCGACTTGCAGACGGCGTTGGCTCCATAGTGCCGCGCGCGATGCATGAGACCATGCTCTGACACTCACTGGGGTATATTTATTTTCCGGCTGACCCGAGAGCGGATCGGTATGTGCCGCCACTAAGCTGGAGATTGCACCTGCACTGGCATTTTCACGACTCCAGTGAATGGGTAAGAATAACTCACTGGGATTTTGACTCTCAGTGGCATGCGCACGTACTAATAATTTACCCTGCAAACTTTCGACCGCAACTAAACTGCCATCAGCAATGCCACGTTCGGTCAAATCTTGTGGATTAATCGACAACAGAGGCTCGGGCATATGGCTATTAAGCTTGGTTGCTAATCCTGTTCTGCCCATGCTGTGCCATTGATCGCGATTACGACCAGTATTTAAGATCATCGGGTAAGCTTGGCAAACTTCGCTGGCGGCTGATTTTTGATACATAGGGATGAAGTTAGCTCGACCCGATGGCGTTGAAAACTGACCGTCAGTAAATAACCGCGCGGCTGACTGCTCCCCGCGTATCGGCCACTGCATTGGTTGATGTTGGTGATAATCTTGCCCAGCCAATACCGCAATATCCAAACCACGCGGTAAGGTATCTTGCTTAAAGCCAGTCATCTGCGCATATTCAGCAAATACCTCGGCTTCGCTAGCAAAGCTAAAGTCTTTGGTAAAGCCCATACGCTTAGCGACTTCCGCTAATAACCACCAATCGGCTTTTGCTTCCCCTAAACTAGGTAAGAAACCACGTTGGCGTGATATACAACGTTCTGAGTTAGTGACAGTACCGGTTTTCTCACCCCAACCCTGCGCGGGTAACAAGACATCGGCACAAGCAATGGTATCGGATTTAGCAATACAATCTGACACAACCACCAGCGGGCAATTTAATAACGCCTGCTGAATTTTGTCTGAATCAGGCAAACTCACCACCGGGTTCGTGCCCATGATCCAAATAGCTTTGATCTTACCTTGATGCACTTGATCAAACATATCAATGGCTTTAGCGCCGCTATTAGTCGCTAATTTATCAGTATGCCAAAACTCACTCACCAGCGCATGACTCTCAGGGGTAAAATCCATATGCGCCGCGAGCATACTGGCAAGCCCACCCACTTCACGACCACCCATCGCATTAGGCTGACCTGTCACAGAAAATGGACTGGCGCCTGGTTTACCAACTCGCCCCGTGGCTAAGTGACAGTTAATAATGGCGTTTACTTTGTTAGTACCACTGGTTGACTGATTCACCCCTTGGCTAAACAAGGTTAAGGTCTTATCGATATCGGTAAATCGCTGGAAAAAAGCCAACATAGTATCGAGTTCAATATTACAGAATGCCGCCAGTTCCACCCAGCTTGGTGTTGATTGGTAAGCTGATTTGAGTGCATTTTCAAATCCTTCCGTGTGCTGGGAAATATAACTCAGATCACACGCATTTTCCTGGTCCAGAAATGCTAACAAGCCATTATACAGCGCCACATCCGTGCCCGGTCGAATGGCTAAATGCAGGTCGGCAATATCACAGGTATCAGTTCTACGTGGATCAATAACAGTGATTTTTAAATTTGGGTTGGCAATTTGGGCCTGTTTTATTCGGCGAAATAAAATCGGATGACACCAAGCCAGATTAGAACCGACTAAACAGATATGCTCGGCAGCTTCGATGTCGGCATAACAAGCTGGAACGGCATCTTCACCAAAGGCGCGCTTATGAGCGACAACGGCCGAAGACATACACAGACGTGAGTTAGAATCAATATTGCTGCTGCCAATAAAACCTTTCATCAATTTATTGGCAATATAATAGTCTTCGGTAAGTAGCTGCCCTGATACATAAAAGGCCACGGCGTCAGGCCCATGTTCAGCAATCACCTTACTAAATGAAGACGCCACATAGCTTAACGTGGTTTCCATGCTCTGTGCTTGGCCGCGAATATAGCATTCACGCAGGCGACCTTCAGGGACCAAGGTATCAGCTAGCGTTAATCCTTTTGAGCAAAGATTACCTAAATTTGTAGGGTGAGACTCATCACCACGGATAGTGACGCCATTGTCTTGATTTACTTGCGCTTCGACACCGCAACCAGTGCCGCAATAAGGACATGTTGTTTTTACCCACTTGGGTGTTAGCTTTAACTTCTGCATATAATAATCCTTGGTTACGCATATTCATACCGAGAGATAAAGCAAAAAATCAGCCAAGTCTGACGTTTTGCGATAACCAATGAAGAATCACAGGAAAGTAAGGTTAAACACTGGCTACAAGGGAAGTAGATGACTTTAATGGCACAATCGAAGGGCTTTAAAGCGCAAGAATAGTACTTTAATAATGCTGAATAGCTGTGAACAAGTGCTAAAACAGTGCTAAAAGAATAAAATGCACCACATCGGTGCGTTTTATGCCGTCACAAACATATTGATAAATTTAAGTTCATGGTTGTGTCATTTCACTGAATTTCTCAAACAGAAAATCCAAGAATAACCGAATGCGTTTTGGTTGATACTGCTTACTAGTATAGATAACATTTAAGTCCGCACTGGATACTGACCTTGAGGTATTAAAGTTCTTCATATACCCATCAAGTACAGTAACAAGTCGTCCGCTGTTAATGTCCGCTTCCACGTCAACAATCGATTTAAGTGCAATGCCTGCGCCAGCCAATGCCCAATGGCGAATAACGTCACCGTCATCAGAAAGTCGCTTTGGTACAACTGTCACTGCTGTTTTATGCTCTTGCTGTTGGAAATGCCAGGTCTTTAATTCTTCATTACCACGCAACATCACTAAACAATCATGCTCGATTAAATCTTCTGGTGTTAATGGTGTTCCACTCTTGGCTAAGTATTCAGGCGATGCACACAATACCCGCCAACTTGATGATAGCCGCCTTGATATAAGACTACTGTCTGCCAGTTCGCCATAGCGAATGACGATATCAATCCCTGATTCAGCAATATTTGATATCCGATCATTGAGATATAAATAAGGCACGACATCAGGATAACGTTTAGAAAAATCGCATAATATAGGCAGAATATATTGTTTACCCATGTCTTTTGGCGCCGAAATTTTGAGTGAGCCTTTGACTTGTTCGACCACATTTTGTAAGCGGCTTTCGGTCTCATTGACGCTGGCTATTATTTCCAGCGCGGCCTGATGATAAAGCTCTCCAGCATTCGTTAATGCGATATGTCGAGTGCTTCGATTTAATAACTTCACCGCATATCTTTCTTCTAATGCTTGTAGCCTTGCAGTCATTGTCGCGGGAG
>NZ_JASJHF010000077.1:0-2933 GCF_033791185.1 Moritella sp.
AACCAGTTACAGTAATACCATTGTACACCCGGTTTGTTGGCAGTAAAGGTGATCGATGCAGTAGCCTGCGGACCAATTTCCATCTGTACACCATGATTTGTCATACAGAAACCATGAGTAACGTCTTCCACCATATCTAAGTTAGTAACCACCACAGTGACTTCATCACCTAACTTCACTTTAAACTCGTTCATACCAAAGGTAGGGGCAACAGAGATCATATAAACACGCACTTTATTACCGTCACGGATAACTTTATTTTCGGTCATCACATCAACACCGTCTTTTACAGCCATCGCAATCGTATCCGCAAAAATCGGATCATCACGGGTCCACAATTTTGCTGGTTTTACTTTACTACGATGAACAATCATACAATCATGCGGTTCAGCAAATGTTGGTCCGTCATGTACCAGCTTCATCTCATCACCAGAAATATCAATTAACTGATCATTTTCAGGGTGTAGAGGTCCAACAGGTAAGAAACGATCTTTAGAGAACTTACAAAGAGAAACTAACCATTTACCATCGGCATCACGTGTTTCACCTTGTGAAGTATGGTTATGCCCAGGCTGATAATGCACATCCAATTTCTGACGAATATAATTCACTTTTTCGCCGTTATGCGCTTTGATCGCGTCTTCAACATTCCATTTTGCAATCTGGCTATCTAAGAATAACGTAGTATAAGCATTACCGCGGTTATCAAAGGCAGTATGCAGTGGACCTAATCCTAATTCTGGCTCAGCAACAATCGCTTCGCGGCCTTTAATTTTATCAGCAAATAAGTCATCTAGCTTTTCAATTGCAATAATTGACACTGTTGGTGATAATTTACCGTTCGCTACAAAGTATTTACCGTCTGAAGACGTATTTAAACCATGAGGTGATTTAGGCACTGGAATATAGCGTGTCAATTCAGAGCCTTTACGACCATCAACAACGGGAACATTATTACCATTGAAGGTTTCAAATTTACCGGCTTTAACAGCCGCTTCACACGCGGCTAAACTAAACACAACCACATGGTCACGCTCTGCGGTGATCATTTCACCAAGGTTCATGCCCATTTCAGAGTTGTAACAAGTAGAGGCAAAGTATTTACCATCATAATCGGCATCGGTATTATCTAAGTTACCATCGACCATCACTTGGAAAGCCACTTCCATTGACTCGGCATCAATCACGTTAAATAAAGAGCGGTAAGTACTGACATCTTCCATCGACGCTTTACCATCATTATTCATCGGGATTTCAAATTCACTGTTACAGATTACATATTTTGTTTCAGGTACTTTTTGGACTCGCATGCCGTGAATCGCTTGCACATTCGGAACCGTTAACATCTTATCGGTTTTCATCACATCACAGCGAATACGGGCAACACGGCTATTGGCTTTATCGTTAATAAAGACATATTTACCATTGTAATGGCCATCGGTCATACTCATATGCGGGTGATGAGAATCACCTGCCAAAAGATGCGCACTATCACCTTTGATACGTTTACTTTCGTCGGTTAATCCCCACCCTGTTGCACTATCAGTATTAAACACAGGAATACGCATTAATTCACGCATTGATGGCAGTCCTAAGATACGTACTTCACCTGAATGACCGCCACTCCAGAAACCATAATATTCATCCAAGTCCCCCGGATGCACGACTGTGCTATTGCTCACTTCTGCTGCTTGAGCTTTAGCCATGGTTGCAAACATGGTCGCTGTCATTGGCAAGGCAGCCGCCGCCACACCAATCGCTGCACTTTTACCAAAAAACTTACGTCGCTCTGAATTTTGTAACGAACCTTTTGGATCTAGATCTGTTTTGTCTTCACTCATGTTTACATCTCCGTCGTATTGTTGTTATGTGATTTCACACATCCATTTTCTTTACACACTGGTTAACAATTCAAGATTCGATTGCATCATATAAGTACAAATCCTGAAATTTATTAACGATTTTTTTATACTTCAGTTACCGCAATTATTTGTTCATCATTTTTACGCTTTTTATAAGCTAATTTTTTCCACGGAGGACATTTGTCATCGTTGTAATAGGTAATTTGGCAATCTAAACAGTAATGGCACTCACGCATATTAATCACACCATCTGGCTGTATCGCTTGGATTTCACACTCTTTAGCACAGGTTTTACAAGGCGTTCCACATTCAGGGCGACGTTTTAGCCAATCAAATAAACGCACACTGTTAGAAACAGATAAAGCAGCGCCTAGCGGGCAAAGGTAACGACAAAATGTTTTACGATTGAATATATTGATAGTGAGCAGTAATAACGCCCATACAACAAATGGCCATTCTCGATCGAATTTGAGTAAGAAGGTGGTTTTAAACGGTTCGATTTCAGCAAACTGCTCTGCGAGTGCCAGTGAGTCTAATGAAATACCAAATAGCCCTAGCAGGATAAGGTACTTAATCGCCCAGAGACGTTCATGGACAGCCCAAGGTAGTTCGACTTGAGGGATTTTAATGTAACGAGCAAACTGGTTTATGAGCTCTTGCAATGCACCAAATGGGCATAACCAACCACAATAAACAGCGCGTCCCCACAATAGAATTGTCATTGCGGCAGCACACCAAAGGATAAAAATAACAGGGTCTAATAAAAACAGATCCCAAGAGAAATCCCTAATTAAGGCATGTAAGAAAGTAAATACATTGACCACTGACAACTGTCCATTCCATGCCCAACCAATAAATACCACTGTTACAGCTAAAAAGGCATGGCGCAGGTTATGCATAAAGGTAGGATGGCGAACTAAGATGTCCTGGAAAAATAAAATCAGCAGTAAAACAACGATTAAAATAATTAACACAATCACTTTAACTTGATGCTCTAACCATACTTGTTCGGTTAGCGTTAATTCTGGCGTTGGGTAAATCGCTGCTGGCGTATCTACATACTTGTCTAGT
>NZ_JASJHF010000078.1:0-6779 GCF_033791185.1 Moritella sp.
ATTGCGTGCTGAGTATCAAATTCATGAAGCGCAATTATTCAGTTATCGTGACCAAGCCAATCGCGATGCCGTGATCGTAAAAGACATGCGTGGTGAGGAAGTTCGTATACCATTATCAAATGTGCTGGAAGTGACTTACCCAAATGATATGGGCATTGTCAGCAAGGTTACCCATTGGTTTGCTAACATGGGGAGTTTCGTATCAAGTGACCCACGTGAAGCAAATACCGAGGGTGGGGTATTTCCAGCTATTTTTGGTACTATCTTCATGGTGATGTTGATGGCCGTGATTGTTACGCCTTTAGGTGTAGTTGCGGCGATTTACTTACATGAATATGCACCTAAAAATGGTTTAACGAAAATGATCCGCATTGCGGTGATTAACCTCGCAGGTGTGCCATCAATCGTATACGGTGTATTTGGTCTTGGGTTCTTTGTTTATATGTTAGGTGGTTCGATTGACGAACTCTTCTATCCTGAATCATCCCCCTCACCGGTATTTGGTTCGCCAGGTGTATTATGGTCGGCATTAACACTGGCTATTTTAACGCTACCGGTTGTGATTGTATCAACGGAAGAAGGCTTATCACGTATTCCTACATCACTACGTCAAGGTTCGTTAGCACTGGGTGCAACCAAGTTTGAAACGTTATGGCGTATTATTGTGCCAATGGCAAGTCCGGCTATTATGACCGGTTTGATTCTCGCTGTTGCTCGTGCTGCGGGTGAAGTCGCCCCTTTGATGCTGGTGGGTGTGGTTAAACTCGCGCCGACATTACCGGTTGATATGAACTTCCCGTATGTTCATGTGGAACGTAAGTTCATGCACTTAGGTTTTCATATTTATGATGTTGGTTTTCAGAGTCCAAATGTAGAAGCTGCACGACCACTCGTTTATGCCACGTCATTTTTGTTAGTGACGGTTATTATCGGACTAAACTTAACGGCAATTGGTGTGCGTAACCATTTACGCGAAAAATTCAAAAATTTAGAACTATAGACCGCTAACCGTCACGTTAGGTTATAGACATCGAAAATGGAAAGCAGCTGCTTAAGTAGCTGCTTCAATAGGAAAGAAAATGATTGATATGAGTTCAAATATTACTGATGCAGCAAGCCTAGATGTTAATAACTTATCAGCAGCAGATACGGCATTAGAAATTAAAAATTTAGACTTATTTTATGGCGACAAACAGGCATTGTTTGATGTCAGTATGAAAATACCGAAAAAACAAGTCACCGCTTTCATTGGTCCGTCTGGTTGTGGTAAATCGACGTTACTGCGTTGTATTAACCGCATGAATGACTTAGTTGATATCTGTCATATCAAAGGCGACATTAATTTACACGATAAAAATATTTATGACCGTGATGTTGATGTCGCAACGCTACGTCGTAACGTCGGTATGGTGTTCCAGCGTCCGAATCCATTTCCTAAGTCGATTTATGAAAATGTGATTTATGGTTTACGTTTACAAGGTATCAATGACAAACGTCGTCTAGATGAAGCGGTTGAGTCATCATTACGTGGTGCTGCTATTTGGGATGAAGTCAAAGACCGTTTACACGAGAATGCGTTTGGTTTATCAGGTGGCCAGCAACAACGTCTGGTTATTGCCCGTGCCATTGCGATTGAACCAGAGATCTTATTACTGGATGAACCGACATCGGCCCTAGATCCTATCTCGACATTGGTTATTGAAGAATTAATCACAGAGCTGAAGAAAAAATTCACGGTTGTGATTGTAACGCATAACATGCAACAAGCCGCGCGTGTATCAGACCATACTGCATTTATGTATATGGGGAAGCTTGTTGAGTACGCAGACACAAATACGTTATTTACTACACCCGCTAAAAAGCAGACAGAAGATTATATTACGGGTAAATACGGTTAATTAAGATTGCTTTTTTTGATAAAGAATTAGCGTCAATACACGCAAAGGACAATAAATGGATAATTTAACATTAGGCCGTCATATTTCTGGTCAATTTAATGCAGAGTTAGAAAGCATTCGTAACCAAGTAATGGTAATGGGTGGTTTAGTTGAAGAACAATTAAATTCAGCCATCGAAGTATTATCGTCACAAGATATCGATGCTGCAAATAAGATCATCGATACAGATAAAAGCGTCAACTCTATGGAAGTGGCGATTGATGAATCTTGCACGCGTATTATTGCCAAGCGTCAACCAGCGGCAAGTGATTTACGCTTGATTATGGCAATTATTAAAACCATTACTGATTTAGAACGTATTGGTGATGTTGCAGAGCGTATTGCGCGTACGGTTATTGAAAATCGTAATAAAAAATCACCACCGCTAGTGAGCATGGAGAACCTTGGTCGCCATACCGTTAAAATGTTGCATGATGTACTCGATGCATTTGCACGTATGGATGTGGATGCTGCATTTAAAGTGTATCAAGAAGATGCCAAAGTTGACCGTGAATACGAAAGTATTATCCGTGAATTGATGACGTATATGATGGAAGACCCACGTTCAATCCCACAAGTGCTCAATGTTCTGTGGTGTGCGCGTGCACTCGAGCGTGTTGGCGATCGTTGCCAGAACATCTCTGAATACATCGTTTACTTTGTTAAAGGTAAAGATGTTCGTCATATTAATCACGACGAAATAAAAGACTTACTAGATAAGTAATACTTTCAGTACGTCTTTGAATTAGTGCTTATTAGCCTTGGTTATCAATTGATAGTCAAGGCTTTTTTGCTCTACACTGAGCTATTTATTTGGCCTGACTAACACTTTAGAGTTAGCCTTGTTTACAGGTCAGACCAGTATGCGACTATAGCCAAGTTACTTAACTGTTTATTACTCATTAGCTTGAGTTTGTGTTTAATTGATAAGGATAGAGTTATGCATTCAGTGTTGACGGCAACCGATGGCCGTGAGATAAAATTATTTGCTTGGTTACCTGAGCAGGAAGTACGTTATGTGATGGTATTAAGTCACGGTATGGCTGAACATATACAAAGATACGAAACCTTTGCATTCGCGTGTAATGCGGCCGGTATTGCAGTCTATGGCGCGAACCATAGGGGGCACGGTGAGGACGCGCAAGTATTAGGGCATTATGCCGATGACAACGGCTGGGAAAAAGTGATTAGCGATTTAGATCTTATCGTGAATGATGTGGCTAAACGGCATGCAGTCCCTTTGATATTACTTGGCCATAGCATGGGCTCATTTATTGCCCAGCAATATGCGATTTTATATGGCAGTAAGCTTAGTGGTTTAATACTTAGCGGTTCTAATTATCAAAATCCAATAATGTATAAGTTAGCAACTGTGGTCAGTAAAATTGAAAAAATGCGTATTGGTGCGCGATCGCCAAGTCGTTTTTTAGATTTTGTGTCTTTTGGTGCATTCAACAATAAATTTAAACCAGTAGGAACACCTTTTGATTGGTTAAGTCGAGATCCCGTGCAAGTCAATAAATACATCAATGACGACTATTGTGGTTTCCCGTGTAGCCCACAATTTTGGTTGGACTTTATGTCAGGTTTGATCGCGATCAGTCAAACATCAGCAATAGCTAAAATACCCAATCAATTACCTATCTATATTTTTAGCGGTGATAAAGATCCTGTCGGTTTACAAGGCAAAGGTGTATTAGCATTAGAGCAACATATTACTCACAATGGTTGTCATAACGTACAGCGTAAACTTTACCCCGATGGCCGTCATGAGATGCTTAATGAGTCGAATGCCAACGAGGTATTTAATGACGTAACGAGCTGGGTTACATCAACAGTAGTCTAATGAAACTGGGCCTATCAGCTTCATTTGAAAGTCTATTTCGCTTCAGTTTTATTTAATATTTACTAAAGCGAAATGTTTTAATTTGACACTGTGTCATTAATGTGAAATGTGTTGCATTTATTGCGAAGTTGTTGCAATGTGTAGGTATAGAGAGCAATTCGTACACATGTTTAAAACAATGGAACGTTATTCTTCCTGCGTTTAAATAGTGATGAATTGTAGCCAATACATATATTTCAACGGAGTGAAGCTATGACTGCCAATACCCAGTCTAATGAAACAGGTTCTCTGATTTTCCATGGGGAAATCAACCAAGAACAACAACAGATCCTAAACCCTGCAGCAGTTGCGTTGTTGACTGAGTTAGTCGAAAAGTTCGCTCCTCAAGTTGATGAGTTACTAAATCAACGCGTGAAAAAACAAGCACGTATGGATGCTGGTGAGCTTCCTGATTTTTTACCTGAAACAGCCCATATCCGTGAGGGTGACTGGAAAATTCAAGGTATCCCTGCCAAACTGCAAGACCGTCGCGTAGAAATTACAGGTCCAGTTGACCGTAAAATGGTGATCAACGCCCTCAACGCACGCGTTAAAGTATTTATGGCTGACTTTGAAGATTCATTCGCGCCAACATGGAGCGGTGTATTAGATGGTCAAGTTAACTTACGTGACGCAGTCAACGGTACCATTGAATATACCAACCCTGCTAACGGCAAACACTATAGCTTAGATGCAGATCCGGCGACGCTTATCTGTCGTGTACGTGGTCTGCACCTTCCAGAAAAACACATCACTTTTAACGGCAAAATTGTACCGGGCTGTCTGGTTGATTTTGCACTTTTCTTCTCGAATAATTACGAAGAACTGTTAGCGAAAGGCGCGGGTCCTTATTTCTACGTACCTAAATTACAAAGTCATCATGAATCTAAATGGTGGAGTGAAGTATTTAGCTATGCAGAAGACAAAGTAAACCTAGAACGCGGCACAATTAAAGCAACCTTACTGATTGAAACTATTCCTGCTGTATTTGAAATGGAAGAAATTCTGTATAGCATGAAAGAGCACATCGTTGCCCTTAACTGCGGTCGTTGGGATTATATCTTTAGTTATATTAAAACACTGCGTAAGCATGCTGACCGTGTACTACCTGATCGTCATTCAGTGACGATGGATAAAACTTTCCTTAGCGCTTACTCACGTTTATTAATTAAAACATGTCATAAACGTGGTGCCCTTGCTATGGGGGGGATGGCTGCATTCATTCCAGCTAAAACAGCGGAAGAGAACGATAAAGTATTAACTAAAGTAACCGCAGATAAGACCTTAGAAGCACAAAATGGTCACGATGGTACTTGGGTTGCTCACCCAGGTCTTGCTGATACTGCAATGGGTGTGATGAACGAATATATCGGTGCAGGCAATGCTAACCAAATTAATGTTTTACGTGAAGATGATGCACCAGTAACGGCAGCAGAACTACTACAACCGTGTGCAGGTGAACGTACTGAAACGGGGATGCGTTTAAACATCCGCATCGGTGTTCGTTACTTAGAAGCATGGATCTCGGGTAATGGTTGCGTGCCTATTTACGGCCTGATGGAAGATGCGGCAACAGCTGAAATCTCTCGCGCATCAATTTGGCAGTGGATCCAACACGGCAAAAAATTAAGCAACGGTAAAGTTGTGACCAAAGAATTGTTCTGCCAATTATTACAAGAAGAACTTGTGGTTATTCGCGATGAAGAAATTGGTGTCGAAGCTTACGAGAATAGCCGTTTTGCTGAAGCGTCAAAACTGTTTGAAGAGTTAACAACCAGTGATCACCTTGCTGAGTTCTTAACGCTTCCTGGTTATGATTTCTTAGATTAGAAATTTTTGGAATAGAGCGGGGTTAGTTTGTCCCGTTTTGTTCTTGTTGTCTCAAGTATTAAAATAATTATTAAGGGAATAAAAATGTCTATATACACAAATGATATCGATTCGGTTGCAACACTGAAAGCTGAACAAGGTTCTAAATGGGCTGCCATTAACCCAGAATATGCGGCGCGTATGCGTGCTCAAAACCGTTTCAAAACAGGAATTGAAATTGCGCAATACACCGCAGATATTATGCGCGCTGATATGGAAAACTACGATAATGATTCGTCATTGTACACGCAGTCTTTAGGTTGCTGGCATGGCTTTATCGGTCAACAAAAAATGATCTCTATTAAAAAGCATTTTGAAAACAACACTGACCGTCGTTATCTTTACCTTTCAGGTTGGATGGTTGCTGCATTACGCTCTGAGTTTGGTCCACTACCAGACCAATCAATGCATGAAAAAACATCTGTTGCCGCATTAATTGAAGAACTATACACCTTCCTTCGTCAAGCAGACGCACGTGAATTAGGTGGTTTATTCCGTGAACTAGACGCGGCAAGAGATGCGGGCGATTCAGCTAAAATCGCTGATACACAAAACCAGATAGATAATCACGTGACGCACGTTGTGCCAATCATTGCTGATATCGATGCCGGTTTTGGTAACGCAGAAGCAACTTACCTACTTGCTAAAAAAATGATTGAAGCCGGTGCATGTTGTATTCAAATCGAAAACCAAGTATCTGATGAAAAACAATGTGGTCACCAAGATGGTAAAGTAACCGTACCACATGAAGATTTCCTAGCTAAAATCAATGCTGTTCGTTATGCATTCCTAGAGCTTGGTATCGACAATGGTGTGATTGTGGCGCGTACAGACTCACTCGGCGCAGGTCTAACAAAACAAATTGCAGTGACGAATGAACCGGGTGATCTTGGTGACCAATATAACTCATTCCTTGATTGTGATGAGATCTCAGAAGCAGAGCTAGGCAATGGCGATGTTATTCTGAAGAAAGACGGTAAATTATTACGTCCTAAACGTCTACCAAGTAACTTATTCCAATTTAAGCAAGGAACGGGTGAAGCACGTTGTGTACTTGATTGCATTACATCGCTACAAGGCGGCGCTGA
>NZ_JASJHF010000079.1:0-40516 GCF_033791185.1 Moritella sp.
CAGCATGATTAGTGAATTTCAGACATAAAAAAACGCTAACTGATAACAGTTAGCGTTCTCTCGAATGGATGGCGGAGGAGGAGAGATTTGAACTCTCGAGGAGCTATTAACCCCTGCTGGTTTTCAAGACCAGTGCATTCGGCCACTCTGCCACCCCTCCGCAGCAATGGAGCGAATATTAGAGTAAGTTCAGTATCATGTAAATACACTCGGCTAAATAAAATAAAAAAAGTGGTTATTGCAAATTCAAACGCTCAACATACCAACAAATAGCACTCATTTAGATCGACACTTACACTTTGCTATTATTTATCCATCGATGTAGCACCAATTCTATGTATAGAAATATCGGCACCGTGATATTCTGATTCTTCATCGAGACGTATACCGACCAATTTATGAATCGAACCATAAACGAGGAAACCGCCGACAAGTGCAATAGCTGTACCAGCAAGAGTACCAACAATCTGCGCCATCAGGCTGACACCACCGAGACCACCAAAAGCTTCTGAACCAAATATCCCAGCAGCAATCCCCCCCCAAGCACCACATAAGCCATGCAAAGGCCACACACCTAGCACATCATCGAAATGAGGGAACTTATTCTGCACCAAAGTAAAAGCAGCAACAAATAAACCTCCAGCAACACCACCAACAACGAGCGCGCCAATCGGGTGCATTAAATCGGATCCAGCGCACACAGCAACCAGACCAGCTAAAGGACCATTATGAATAAAACCCGGATCTTTATTACCAACCAGCATAGCAATGAGCGTACCGCCAACCATCGCCATTAAACTATTTACCGCAACCAATCCGGAGATCCCATCTAAAGTTTGTGCTGACATGACATTAAAGCCAAACCACCCTACCGTGAGGATCCAAGAACCCAATGCTAAGAAAGGGATATTTGAAGGCGCAAAAGCAATAACTCGACCATCTCGATAACGTCCCTTACGTGAGCCCAGTACCATTATTGCTGCAAAGGCAATCCAACCGCCAACACTGTGCACCACCACTGAGCCAGCAAAATCATGAAATTCAGCACCAAACGTAGCACCAAGCCAAGCTTGAAAATCATAATTACCATTCCAGATCATGCCTTCAAAAAAAGGATAAACAAAACCAACAATTAGCACAGAGGCGAATAACATCGGATAAAATTTGGCGCGTTCTGCAACACCACCGGAAATAATAGCCGGTATTGCAGCTGCAAAAGTAAGTAGGAAGAAGAATTTTACTAATTCATAACCACTATTCTGAGTTAACTCATTGGCACTGGCAAAAAAGTCCATGCCATAAGCGATTTGATAACCAACAAAAAAGTAAGCTAATGTCGACATGGCAAAATCGGTCATGATCTTAACCAATGCATTTACTTGGTTCTTATGGCGGACAGTACCCACTTCTAGAAAAGCAAAACCTGCGTGCATGGCCAAAACCATGATTGCACCCAGCAGAATAAACATGGTGTTAGAGCTTTGCACTAACGTTTCTACCGCACTATTAACGTTTTCCAATTTTTCATCCCTCTTTTAGTACCAGCGTAATCCACTACGCAGATATCTCATCCTTGTAAACACATAATCAACGGCATTTAATTAACACCTTGATCACATTAACTATACATCAAGTAATTATCATGTCTATAGTAGCGCTATCTGCTGTTCGAAATGAGGGATAACACAGAATATAATACCTAAAAAGGCGTAACCTAAATTACGCCTTTATCAACTACGGTGCTTTTCTTTAGTTATTAAGCCATTTGTAATAACAAGGTAAATACAAATACCGTCACTGCAAATGCAAAACCATAACTCAGGACTTGCTGCCAATCTCGACCACGTTTAATACCCAAGTCATGCAATGCATGGAAGATACGGTGTAAGGTATGCCATAGCGGCAGCGCAACTAATACCAGGATAATTGCTGCGCCATACCAAGTGGTGGCAAGACCATGCAAGCTTTGATAATTAAAGTTGCCTTGATCTATGATACCCAACGGAATTAACAGTCCAGTGATCAAAATCATCACCGGCGTTAAAAATGCAGTTAGCATGCCTCCAGCACCAAACAATCCCCAGAAAACAGGTTCATGCGATCGTATGTAGGTTTTCTTGTTCATCTCAGACATAATCAGCTCCTTACAGCATGATAACTAATAGACAAAAAACAGTCGCTGCAGCCAACGCCGCATAATGTCCCGAGACAATGACCTTGTCATCGAGTCGCTTGCCTTTTATCCATAAATCAACCGCTTTAGGCGCTAAAGAAAACCACGTCACGGTATGATAGAGCGCTAAACCCAATGCGATAAGATGCACAATAATCGCAACAGGACTCTGTAAAGACGTCATCCAAGCATTAAACGCCACTTCACCTTGGCTTAATCGCAATACCCCCCAAGCCAGTATTAAGCTATAAATAGTGATAAACACACTACTGCCTTCGCGGATCATATATTTAGTGTAAAATAGTTGCTTCATCCACCAGTCAGTAGGCAGTTCTCTTGTATACGGTTTACGTTTACTCATTGCTTTCTCCTTACTGCTCGGGTTTAAACATGCCAATTAGATAATCTTTACTACTTTCCACTTTTAACAGCTGAATTGCACCGGCAGGATCAACCCCTTTTGGACAAACCACTGAACAGTAACCAACAAACGTACAACCCCAAACACCTTCTTCTTGATTAACAATCTTCATCCGCTCTGCAGTACCAGCATCGCGACTGTCACGGTTATAACGCGCCAATAGTGCCAGAGCGGCAGGACCAGTGAATTTTTTATCGAGTGCATATTGTGGGCAGGCTGAATAACACAGTCCACAATTGATACACATAGAGAACTTTTTATATTTCTCCATTTGCTCTGGTGTTTGTTTATAAGCACCATCAGATAAGCATCTCTTTTCGTTCGATGCACTTTTCTCTGGAATAATATAAGGTTTTATTTCTTCGAGTTTTTTAATAAAATCATCCATTACCACCACTAAGTCACGCTCAATAGGGAAATTAGCCAGTGGCTCTAAACTGATTTTATTCGGGTAATAATCACGTAGGAATGCCTTGCAACCTAGCTTTGGCACGCCATCAACCATTAACCCGCAACTACCACAGATCGCCATACGACAAGACCAGCGGAAGCTAATCGTGCTATCGAGATTATCCTTAATATATTGTAGCGCTTCTAATACTGACATATCCGCTTTGTAAGGCAGTTCAAAAGTTTGCGTAAATGGCTTGTCATCCATCTCTGGACGATAACGCAGAATATCGATTTTTATATTTGCTTGAGTCATTATTTTGCCTCCTGCGCTAATTTATCGCCAGCAGCACCATAGGCACGGACAGCAGGTTGGCTCTTGGTGATCGTCACTTCGCTATAATCAATTTTAGGGGCTTTATCACCCTGATAATAAGCCAGTGAATGTTTTAAGAATTTGTCATCATCACGCGCTTCAAAGCCATCAATTCGTTGATGTGAACCACGAGACTCTTGACGTAAGATCGCACTATGCGCCATCGCTTCGGCGGTATCAAGTAGATAACCCAGTTCAATGGTGTATAAGAAATCCGTGTTGAACACGCTAGATTTATCTTCAACCTTGACGTTTTTATAACGCAGTTTTAGCTCGGCCAATTTATCAATGGTCTTTTGCATCGATTCTTGAGTACGGTAAATACCAACCCCCTCTTCCATACAATCGCCCATCTCTTGACGGATAACAGCGGACTTTTCACTGCCATCACTGTGCAGCAGATCGTGCATGCGTTTAATCACCGCTTCGGTTTGTGCTTTCAGTGGCGCGATATCTTGATGTTGATTATTTTCGGCATATTTAGCCGCTTCTTGTCCTGCTAGCTGACCAAATACAGCCAGTTCAGTCAATGAATTAGACCCTAAACGGTTAGCACCATGTAAGCCGACCGACGCACATTCACCAATAGCATATAAACCAGCCAGTGAAGTCGCTGTTTTAGCATTAGTGGCAATACCACCCATGGTGTAATGCACCGTTGGACGCACTGGGATTGGTTCATGCACTGGATCAACACCAACATACGCTTTTGCTAACTCTCGAATGAAAGGCAAGCGTTCATTGATCTTTGCTTCACCTAAATGACGTAGGTCTAGGTAGACATAATCACCACGTTCACCTTCAACAACACGGCCTTTTTGTTGCTCTTGCCAGAAACATTGACTCAATTTGTCACGTGGACCGAGCTCCATGTATTTATTCTTGGTTTGGCCGACAGGTACTTCGGGTCCTAAACCATAATCTTGCAGGTAACGATAACCGTCTTTATTAACTAAAATACCGCCTTCACCACGGCAACCTTCCGTCATTAAAATACCACTGCCAGGTAAGCCTGTCGGATGGTATTGCACAAATTCCATATCGCGCAGTGCGATACCATGGCGATAAGCCAGTGACATGCCATCACCCGTAACAATACCGCCGTTAGTATTGTAGCTATAAACACGCCCAGCACCACCGGTTGCCATGATCACAGATTTAGCTTGGATGAGTTTGATTTCACCTTCAGCGATATCAAGAATCACCACACCTTGGATCTTGCCATCTTCAACAATTAAATCTAAACAAAAATGCTCATCGAATCGGGTAATTTTAGGATGTTGAATAGACGTCTGAAACAGGGTATGCAGAATATGAAAGCCACTTTTATCAGCTGCAAACCAAGTACGTTCGATTTTCATGCCGCCAAATGCACGCACGTTTATCGAACCGTCAGGTTTACGACTCCATGGGCAACCCCAATGTTCTAATTGGGTAAGCTGTTTTGCGGCGTTCTCGACGAAGTATTCAACTACATCTTGGTCACACAACCAGTCGCCACCAGAAACGGTATCGTTAAAATGATTATCTAAAGAGTCATGATCTTGCGCAACACCTGCTGCACCACCTTCAGCGGCAACGGTATGGCTACGCATTGGATAGACTTTGGAAATAAGGGCGATATCAAGCTCAGGATGATTTTCCGCTATTTCTATCGCAGCTCGTAAGCCTGAGCCTCCAGCGCCAATAATGGCAACATCTGTTTGAATAATTTTAAATTTATGCACATTTCACCCGCATCAAAAGTTAGCTTAAAAGTAAGTAACCACTAGGGGGTATTTTAATGGGAATTGTCATTACAGGGCTTGATATGAATCAATAACAATATCTAAACTAATCAAGCTTATAAATTGAATTAGGTTTTGTGATCGAGCTTTCGTTATAGGGTTGATTAAACATACTATAGCGCCACACAAGCCATCAATATAGCGTGTGTAGCGTATATTAAAAACCGCCTTTATTATTTTTTCTCCGTCTCTCTATTAGTGACTTTCAATGATGAATAGTAATGACCTGACAGCACTAATAAACCCGCAAAAATACCTAAGTTTTTAATGAAGTTTTGCATTTCATGGGCACCTTCAACGCCAGTCAAATTCCAGAAATCATGTAAGTTGACATTAATCACCAGTACTAAAGCAGCCAATAACAACGCTACAATAGCAGTATAACGATTTGCAATTAGCAAGATGGCAGCGACAATCTGGAATACACCGGCCGCGGCTAACAGCACTGGTACGAACGGCATGTGATGCTTTTCCATTAAACCTATGTGCATGTCCCAAGACACAAACTTCATAATACCAGGGATTAAGAAGTACAGTGCCAACATCACCCGACCAACAGTTAATAATACCTTATTCATCTTATGTTTTACCCTTCATACTAAGTTATATTGCGCGCAATTCAATTGCAGTTACTATAATCCTGATGCAAGTCGATTACAACTAACTTGTGCACAATTTAAATTTCATTGATAAACATAACAGGTACTGATAATTAGAGAAGTAAAAATACTTAAAGGCAAGATAGCAGGAGTATAGATAATAAAAAGCCCCGTCATGCGTGACATGACGGGGCTTTTATAATCACAACAAAAACGAAAGATTATAGGCTTGCTACGTGATCAAGTAGTTGTTGGTTATTAGCAACAGCGACTAACTGGCCTTGATTATAAAAAGCAACATCATTATTGGCTAAACGTTTACCGATAATTGATTGTTCACTACCGTCAACGTAAGCAACGTGTAACTCTAGGCTATCATCATCAAGTACTTCCATCGAAGTCGATTGTACCGATACTTGCAGATTTTTCAGGGGGGCACTGCGTAATGAAGGATCGATATCATTATTCACCTTCATCCATGCTTCAACTGGCGTATCAGCAACAGCAGGACCTTTCTTGGTGATAGGGTTAGTGCCCGTCCAAAACTCAATACTGTTAATAACCATTAAATCAACTAATGAAGTAATCGCATAAACAGGCGCTGCAACAACATAGATCCCAGCGCGACCATAACGGTTATCAACGGCTTTTAAATTCACGCCCACTGCTAATTGCGTCAGACCCATTTGACCAATACAACCCGTTAACCCAGATACAGATACTGCGATAACCGTTGCACAAATCTATTTTTTCATTTTCATTTTCATTTCCATTCGTTATTTATAAATATGACGGTTGTTAATAAATACGAATGATTACATACCGTATTTATTTGTTTTCTTGTGCGGTGAATTGCCCTAAAGCAATACCGACATTACTGTATAAAGTTAATGTATTATCAATCACTTTATAATTATCAGTTTCTGCTAATGCAGTTAAAAATTGGGTTTCCAAGTTCATTTGTTGAAAACACAGTTTCTTTGTTGCTAGCAACTGAGTCAGATTAACGTTGCTCGCCAGCACGTCATAACGCCCGCTAAAACGGTTGCAGCCAGCAAAGCCAACGACTTGGTTATCACCTTCAGTAAATGTAAGGTGAGGCTGTTGCTGAGTCACATCCGCAGTAACTGCTTGCGTACCTAACATAGACAGCTGCCACTGGGTGTTGGTCAAACTTACCAGCCCATTATCTTGGACTGCAGCGCGTACTTGTGACACTAAAATTTCGCTTGGTGTAACACCTTGATTAGCAAACGCATCTACCTGCTCAGTATTGGTAAATAATAATTGGCCATCAAGAGTGATCTTCGCACGCAAAGCATAACGATGCTGCGGCTTAATTTGTGCCACGTTATAACTTAAATTAAGTTGATATGGCGGAGCGCCAACCGCTGTCATGCTTTGCTCAGCGATCACTTCAGCTGGTGCATCCATTTTTGAAACGTCCTCTAATACCAGACTCACTTGCGCTCCTGGTGGTAGGGCAATACGCTGTAAATAGAATACGTTCGCTGTCATAGTCTGTTGTTGGAGAGCTTGCCCACCATTATTCGCCAGCTGGTCTGTGGTTACACAGCCGCCTAAACTCATTAATAAACCCGTGATCACGGCAGCGGTTAATACCGTTTTACGATTTAGTCGATGTTTATTTTTTTGCATGTAAATAGCTACCTTTAAAGAATATTTTGCACTTATTGCTTGAATCCAGTATCACACTCTCGAGATTAGAGCTAACCACCTTAATTAGCAAATGATAACACTCTTAGATAGCTAAAAGTAAGAGACTAAATACCGAGTCACAACAAGAGCTATACACCTCAATACTAAATAAAACGGCGATAGGCTAAATCACGGTTAATAACCCGAGACGGCATAGTACACAATAAAATAAAGCATACAATAGCACAAAGTATTATTCACCGATAAAACCGAGATTATGTCAACATAATGCTCGATCTCATCAAAACAAAACCTATATATAAGAAAGACTTACCGTAATGAAAGGCGTTATTGTGCCGGAGCTGATTGTAATTCTGGTTCGAGGTCATTCTCTACTGTTATTGGCGGCGGTGGGATAGCCTTAACGATTAGCTCAAATAACTGCCCTGACAACTGATTAAACTCAGGTAAATCTAACGTCGCAGAGTACAAAGGCTTACCATTATTTTCAATTCTCGCCCTCACCACATACTCACCGCTATTATCGAATTGAGTAGGATCATACTGCAGAGAAATATTATAAGGTGGTGGTGTCGTAGCCGCGATTGTTTTCTGTCCCAACATTGAACTGCTAATATCAGTTTTAGAAATATCTTCAAGTGTCACAGTGATCGTTGACGAGGCAGGTAAACTGGTTCGTTCTAAATAAATTACCCGCACTTCTAAATTTTGTTTTTTAGGCGTCACCGCAACCGTATTCACTTGGTCTTCAAACACCACCCCCCATACAGGTATATCTTTAATCTGCATCGGCGTGACTTTTAAAGGATTTTGTTCAAGCAAAGTAAAGTTAGCGGTTTTACCCACGCTGATTGAGCCAATACTCGCTTCGAGCCTTAACGTATGTGCCGCGTTAATGGTAATTGCTTGCATCGCTTGATACGCACTAATACGCTCTTCTTGTGATACTTTATTTAGCTCCGATGTTTGTCGATTAACCGCTGTCCACGCTAAAGTTAGCGGTTCCATTGGCGCCATTGAAAAATCTGAATGGAATGAAACAGGAACCTTACTTTTCATTAAACTATTAACACGCACTAAATTTTCGGCACGCTCGCTACCCAAGCCCACTTCCGAATACTTATCTGCTAATGCCCATAAATAATAAGGATTAACCGATGTTTCGATACCTAAGTCAACCAACTGCTTAACTTGATCTTTATTGAAATAGCCCATGTGATGTAAGGTAAAACGATGATCTTCACGCGCTAATTTAGCTTGGTCGGCTTGGTTAAAGTCCAGTACTTGTTGAATACCTAAATCGCCATTGGCATGCACATGGATCTGATAGCCTTGTTGCCAGTAAAAGCTGAGTTGTTGTTGAAACAGAGCCAGCGGTGTCATCCACTCCCCTTCATGACCGTCAAGATAACCGTCTTTCATCTGCATCAGCTGCGAATAAATCGCCCCATCAGCAAACAATTTAACTTGTTTAGGCAAAAATTTAATATTATCGGTATTGTATTTATCTGCTAAGGTTTCGATAAAAGCGAGCGCGTTTTCATTACTCCGCCCTTCGGCATTGTATAAATAACTGCCACTCGGAATTAAGAACACATCGTAAGGTGGTTGCTGATCCATTTCAGACTTTAGTAACTGATATTCTAAATCGAAATTAGAACTTGGAAAACCCGGCTCTGCAATTGTGGTGATACCATTTTTCAGTACCAACTTAGACATGATATTTAACCCGAGTTTATAACTTTCAGGGTTAATTAAATCTGCTGAAATTTTAGGTACTAATGCTAACCAGCCTCCTTCATAAAAATGGCCTTTTTGCCAATCAACTTGTGGGTTGTCAGCAAAATCAGCTTGTTTAAGACCAAACTTTTTAATCGCGGCATCGTTTAAGAAAACTTCGTGAAAAGAACGGTGAATAACGGCAACGGGTTTATCTGGAGACAGCTCATTTAACATCGCACGGGTTAACTCACCATGCCAAAGCTGATGATAGCCCCATACAAAAAATACCTTATCTTGTTCGGCATTTGCATCGATAGATTGTTTTAAACGTTCAAGGTAAGCAAAATGACCAGACACACCTTTCTTAACTTCGTGAGGTAACACCCAGTCATAAGGTGCAATTATTTCATTGGGCAGCATGATCGCAGCAATAGAAGGGTGTACATGAGGTTCGATAAACCCTGGTAGCATGGTTTTGCCACTGATATTAATGAGCTTGGTATTATCACCACTGAGCTTCATCGCTTCAATTTTTGTACCAACAAAGATGATTTTCTTATCTTTAGTGGCAACCGCTTCGGTATAACTTGGCAGCGCTCCTTCCATGGTCAGAATATCACCACCAAAATAAATTGCATCAGCAATCACTGGCAATGCTTTGACCGGGAGTACTTTGACAGGTGGCTCATTAACAGGTACGACTGTGGTACTTTTTATTGATGCATTCGTTGTGGTTTGAATTGCAGAATCTGTAGGCGACGGTGTTGGTAGCACATCGCTATCAGCAACTTGCGTTGCCGCTAGCGTTTTAGTTTTAGCTTGGTCTTCACTTAATGGAGTGGTCGTCAGCTCATTCGGTGCTGCATTTAAGCTTGTATTCACCTCAGCCTTATCCGTTGCATGAACTTGCAGGCTAAACAGTAGACCGCACAATAGTGTCACTTGCATAACCCATTGCACAAAAACAGAAAACCATCGAATAGGGCTAGTTAAGCCTTGAGTTGACATTACGCCACTCCCTTATAACTCAGTGAAAGTAGGCATAAAATAACATATCAGTCGCTATAAGACCATAAAATCACGGCCACAGCAGGACTGTTAACTCGCCGCTTTTGCTAATTCATAATCACATTGAGCTACAAATTTACCAATTTCAATATAAGCCTCATCAGCCTCTTCCAAATCAAATAAATGCCAAACATGTAACATATTCGACCAGGTTTGCAAGCGCACATCAGAACCTTGTGCACGGGCTTTATTGGCATAACGACGAGAATCATCGACCATCATTTCGGTATTACTGGCTTGGATCAAAATAGGGGGTAAATCAGCTAAATTGGCGAAAATCGGTGATACTTGCGGATCGCGAGGATTGATACGAAACAATATAGCGATCCAGATCAGTAATAAAAACTGCGGTAGGTGATGAAACTTACCCATAAAAGGATTTAATAAAAAGTCAGTTTTAGCGTTATAATTCAAGCTGTCGTAACTAAAGGTATTATCAATACAGGGGCATATTGCAATCGCAGCATCAACCTGACGAATGCTTTGGTGTTTAAGCCAGCCAATAAGCGCAAGGGTTAAATTGCCTCCCGCAGAATCACCCGCCGCGTAAATACGATGACATTCCTGCTTATGATAAGGGTTATTGGCCAGTAGCCATTGATACGCATAACGACAATCTTGAATACCCTTGGCACGTTTACCATCGGGGAACATGTCATAATTGACTGCAAACACGGCAACCCCAAGTTCGCGAGATAAGCGCTCGGTAACCACGCGATGACTTTTAGCACTGCCCACCGCAAAACCACCGCCGTGGATATAAAGTAAGCGCTTATTTACATCACTATTTTTACTGATCACCCACTCCCCAAGCACACCTTGATCTTGAAAGTGACTAGAGACGGGAATAATTTCACAATCTAATTCAACGTCACCTAGACGATCAATATTTTGACGTAATGCATAAAGATACTTACTCGGTTTCATAAAACGAATTGGTTCTTGGATACTTTCGATAAGTTCTAAGGCTTGCGGATATTTATATGACGGTTTAGGGCGATAGAAAGTTGCACTGAAATCGGTACTGTCATACTGACGTAGGTCTTCACCGTACAAGTTACGAATAAGCAGTACAAGGATAACGGCGATAATAGCAACAATCAAAAACCACATATATTGATAACTCCCAGTATTTAGATGACTCGACTCAGCCATTCAGTCGCCATTAATCTATAACAATAGCATCGTAAAAATACAATCTATGCATAGCAAAAAATGATAACAACTGCGCCATAGCCTCAAAATTAAGATAACAATATGAAGCTATGTCACATGGCACACTAAAAATAACTAAATCATCGAATTGAGCTGAGGTCTATCGCCTAATTTAAAATAACCAGATCATCAATTTGTACATTCGCCGTCGGCTGTCGATCAAGAGTAACGAGACTCGCTTGTTGATCGTAAAGCTTGGTTACTTCCACTTTACTACTGCTATTAATCTCTTTTTTGCGATTAATACCAAATTGATCGACATAGCTGCCCGTGTGCTTGATCATAAATTGGTCGCCTAATTTGAGCCCATTGTTACGGCCAATATTAATGTTCACTTCATTACCATCAACAGCAATAACACGTGCTTCAACCAATTTACATTGCAAGCTTGCATCTAAATCAAATAATACATCATCAATAATTAACTGCAAAGATACCCCAAATTCAGAACGCCAAAATTTTAGCGTATCAGTATCAACAATTCGATGCTTCGCAAATTCCCATTTGGTGACTTTACTGTAATTACGATCAAACAATAAACTACCGTTAAAACCATCAAAAACTCGGACATTAATCCGGAAGTTACGCTCCGGTAAATCATCTTTAAGTATTTTGGCCATGCCACGAATAACAGGTTTAAATGTTGATATATCGGTAATTGAGCCCAAGATTATATACTGGCTATCTGCAGACTTACTGATTTGCTTCACTTCATGTGACGTTAGATTTCCACGCAGCGGCAAAGAACTGCCGCTAAAACCGATGTTTTGATTAATAAATTCACGTGCATCGAACGTTTGGCTATTTTTACGCAGACTTTGGTATAACAAACGGCTAAATGACTCATTGATATTATAGATAGCACCGTAACTGGCTTGTTCACGGTGACGAATATCAAAACGTAATAGCGACACTGATTTTTGATAACCAGCACTTAAACACTTATTACGGTCCGCAACGATATCAGTAACTATCTGCACAGTGATTTTATCTCGTTTTATCGATTCACTTTTTAAGCGAATGTCCCTTACTTCACCATCCATCCGTACTTGAAAGCTATCCGACAATATTTTACCACCATTAAAAGATTGCAAGCTTGAAACCGATGCTCCGGCATAAAGTAATGCTTGTTTCAATGCGTTGCGTACCGCTAATTCACGGGCAATGTCCACATCATTGTCAATAATAATCGCTTCACCCTCAACCTCATACCACTCAGCATGTAAGGTGAACGAACAACAGACCAATAATAGTAATAGCAGTTTTTTCATTTTTTAATCGCATATGAATTCTGGAGATGTCTATTTTAAAAGCAACATTTGTACCAGATCAAATATTTATAAATATAAATTCATATCTAGGTTAATTTCATGGTTAATAACGCTATCATAGTAAAAATCAAACGATAAACATGTTTTGGCAAGCTATTTGCTTACACTAATTCATTAACCACGTATTTAACTAGCCATATACACTTTGTTGCCACTGACTAGAAGCACATAGCGTAAATTTAGGAAACAATATGAAGCGTTTTTTACTACCGTCGTTAGCGGTTGTGTTGACTTCAGCATGTACCGTGATTGAAGAACCAGGGCATGTATTACTGACAGGTGCGAATACCAAAGTACAGCCAGTCGTTATTAAACAAGTTATTGTTCAGCCTGTTTATCAATCAAATGGTTATAATGCAAATATGGCACAAAGTGTGCTTACTAAAGAACAGTATAACAATATATTTAGAAGTCCTTATACCTATCCTTACCGCCGCGACGTTTCAACCAGCGGTAAATAACGGTTTAACGACAATAATTAAAGCACTTAAGGAAGTAATATGAAAAAGGCAGTCATAGCTATCAGCCTAATTACCCTACTCACTGGTTGCGCATTAAAACAACCCGTACAACCAGAAGAAGAGAAGGATACACCGCCTCACTCAACCTGGGATGGTAATTCTTATGAACCAAAGTATCCAAGAAGTTTGTTACCAAACCAACCGATAAACTACACACAAGAACTCAGTTTTATCGTACGTGGTTTAGCGGATCAGCTGATCGTCAATGATTTGTCGATTATTCCGAACAATGAACCAATTGCCGTCACTTCCTTTGTAAATCTTGACGATCTATCGACGACCAATTGGCTCGGCCAAACGTTATCAGAATCGTTCATACACGAATTAACAATCCGTCGGATTCCGGTTATTGATTATAAGACAACGGGAACAATCAGCGTAACAGGTCAAGGTGACTTTGTATTTACACGTGATTGGAAAAAACTACGTGGTCAATTACCTGTCTCTCGCATCCTAACAGGTACCATGTCGCGTAACAGCGAAGGCGTTATTGTGAATATGCGTGTGATTAATATGGAATCAGGTTTTGTTGAATCTACCTCACAGGGTATCATTCCTAACCATTTAGTCATTGGTGGTTCAAATAGTATGGGGCCGCTAGAAGGTCGTGGCCGTTATATTTATCGTACCGGTACAGCACCTTCTGTTCGTATTACTAATTAAGGTTTATCAATGAAATATCTGCGTTTACTTATGCTTGCAACTTTGATTAGTTTAACAGGCTGTTCACTATTAGAAAAAAATACGGTTTATGATATCAAAGAACCAAAATCATTCCCTGTGCTTAAAGCCGTTGGCTATGCAGCTTTAAGTTCGCAGCCGGGCAATAGTGACAGTGAACGTATGCTTAATGCAATGCGCGCATCTAAATTAGATGCTTATCGTGAATTAGCAGAGCAAGTCAGTGGACAAGAGATTTACAGTGATACCAACTACAAATCACGTTCACTGCAAGGGGAGTCAATGGAAGCTT
Organism: Moritella sp.; assembly: GCF_033791185.1. Classification (GTDB taxonomy): domain Bacteria; phylum Pseudomonadota; class Gammaproteobacteria; order Enterobacterales; family Moritellaceae; genus Moritella. The sequence goes on from NZ_JASJHF010000079.1 coordinate 14,257, forward strand.
CGGTATCCGGTATCATCCGCGGTGCACGTGTGGTCCAAACTTACCCAGTAAATGAAGATGTCTACGCGACTGAATTAGAGCTCGACTTTAAACGTGTTTTTGAACTATATGAAAATACCTCATCAATGCCAACTCGCGTACAAAAGACTCGCTATTAAGCACTGAGCATATAAAAAGATAAGCGAAAAAATACCGCGTTAGAGTCTTAATCTAACGCGGTATTTTTTTAGCTATAAAACAGCTTGTGCTTTAACATCAAATTAAATCAATCATTTAATTATCAACGCAATATTAAATCCACGGCGTATAATGCGCCCCACAATAAAACCACCAACGAAGTTTGCGCTAACTGTCTGTTTAATTGCTTGCCATCACGTTGATAAATCGCTACGCATAAAGCCAATTGGACAGGCAATACCAAGATCATCATAAGTCCTTGATAGCTGTCAACAAGCAGTAATAACGACGGTAATAATACTGTAATACAGTAAAGATGTTTACTTGCCTTTACGCCTAAACGCGTCGCTAAGGTAAACTTTTGAGCTCGACGATCCGAAGCCACATCACGGATATTATTCACCAGCATAATAGCGACAACCAAAAAGCCGATTTGGCTGGCAGGAATAAATATATCGAGCGTCAGTACTTGAGTTTGTAAATAATAACTGCCAACGACAGCCAACCAACCAAAATAAAGAAAAACCGCCACTTCACCGAGTCCATGTGAAGCCAAAGGTCGCGGGCCACCGCTATAAACATATACGCCAACGAGGGATAGCACGCCTAACACCACGTAAGCCCAGCCACCGACGTAAATAAGATAACTACCACTGACAATAGCCAGTAAACACATCACGATAATGCCAGTACGTAAATGGTCTGCGGATATCAAGCCTTTTTGCAAAGCACGATCAGGCCCTAATCTATCATCGCCATCAACGCCACTCTTACCATCAAAGTAATCATTAGAAAGATTCACTGCAATTTGTAATGCCATGCAGCAAATCATACATAAGCTAGCTATATAAAAACTAAAATTAGTTGGAGAATCGACCCAAGCGAGCGTTTGCCCAAGTAAAATAACCGCCAATGCCACCAGTAGGGTTTTCGGACGCGTAACAAGAAACCAAGAAGATAATGTAGTCATAACATTTAGATATTCGAAAAATAAATAAAATCAGCATAAAATACCTATTTGGTAATGTCTACTTATATTGTTTGAATAAAAAGCTCATCCCAACGGGAATGCTCCAACGCACGATTACTAACCAATAAATAATATATTACTGTCCAATAGAGCGAAGTTACTAACTAACAATACTAATAGGCTTAGATCTATTGCAAGATATTTTCATAAGTGTCAAAACGCCGTTTAATTTTACGGATATAATTCACAGGCTCTTGTCCTCGTACATAACCGTAACGGGCTTTTGCTGCATACTGAGATTTCGACAGCAATAACATGGCTTTTTCAACATTGCCAAACCAAACATCATCTCGCCAGCCTTTTTGTTTAGCCAAACGCATGGCGTCACGAACATGCCCAGCACCCGCATTATAAGATGCTAACGTAAACCAGATTAACTGGTCGTCTTGCACTTCATCTTTACGCATACGTTCACGCACCCAGTTCATGTAAAGCACGCCAGCTTTAATTCCCTGCTCTGGTAGATGCACATTTTCGATCCCCAATTGTTTTGCAGTACGCGGCATTAATTGGAATAAACCTTTTGCGCCCGCCATTGATTTAGCGTTAGGGTTAAAGCGGCTCTCTTGATGCATCTGCGACACCAATAAGCGCCAATCAAAGTTATGCTGACGGGCATATTTTTTCACAATTTCATCATATGGCGATAAAACACCGGAATCATTCTGCTGTGCATAATCTCTATAATGCCTATCTAAGCGCTTTTGGTTTTTAAAGTATTTATTGTAAATCACATTATAGAATAAGCCTTTGTAATGCTTCTTAATAAACGCATTAGATTTTGCTAACAGCTTATCGTGACCTGATGCCACAGCCCAACTTTGAGATTTAGGCACACCCAGTGCGATTAACGATTGGATATCGTCACGAAAAGTCATCTCAATATCGACAATATGGCTATCTGCAATCGTCATTTCGTATTCTTTTTCCCCTACCTTATCAATGATGAGCTCGGTTTCTTGGCTTTCTGCTACGCCAACTAAGTTAATACCCTCGACTGTTTTCTTTAACGCGACCGCACTTTCCCAATACGAACTTGATGGGCGGATATAAATCGTACTGTTAGCCAGTTCAGTTGCAGCATTGATCTCGGCGCGATCCTTATGAGCAACCACCAATTCAGAAGCGTAATGATAAGGACGTGAGAAAGCGATACCTTTATTGCGTCTCTGCGCAGTGGGGGTTAAAAATCCCAACGCGATATCGGCTTTATCTTCAAGCAGATAATCAAGCAAGGCCACGTTGTTGGGTGCAACAATAATTTCATAACGTAAGTGATGCTCTTTAGCAAAGCGCTTGGCTAACTCATAGTGAAAACCGAGCAATTCTCCCCGCCAAATATAATAAGAAGAAAGGTTGTTGCGCAGCACAAAACGCACGGTTTTGGTTGCCTGGATTTTTTGCCATTGGGTTTTGTAACCATGCTTGGTTTTCGGCTTAGCTCTAGCAACTAAATACTGGTTTTTTAGAAATTGATTTAACTCGGTTAATAAGGCTTTATTGCTCGGAGCAACCCCCCACGCCAGTTGACGTGTAGCACTTGCTTGCAAACTCATCTTAATATCATCACGGTAAGTACTGGCTGACTTAAGTAAATTGTTATCCTGGATACTTATATCATATTCACCACTGGCGAGTTTATCGTATAAAGTTTCGTGGCTAATCGCGCTATCCACTAAGCGTATTTTTAGCTGTGGATAGATCTTTTGCAGTCCTAATGCCGTTGATTCATAGCTTTTACCCTTTTGAATCACAATCTCTCGTCCGTTCAAATCTTTACCCGATGTTAAGCTTTTGCTTTGGCTGCCCATCACCAGATATTCTTTGCTCAGTAAAAAAGGTTCACTAAAGCTGAGCAATTTTTCGCGTTCACGGGTCTTGGTTAAATTAGCGGCAATAACATCGCCTTCACCGGCTAATAACATGGGAATAAGATCAGCAAATTTTGTCACGCGGATATGCTTAATTTTCAGGTTTTTTTCATCAGCAAATTGCTGAAGATAATCTAATTCGATGTCTTGCGGGTGACCTCGACGAGGAAGGATAATCTCGCCCCCACCCCAGATAAGTACGCGTAATGTTTTTTGATTTGGCTCCGCTGCGGGTGTAACAGAAGCAGCCTGACTATCACGGCTAATCGCTTGACTGGAACTGGTCACTATATTTGACGATGAAGATACAATAACCATGGCAAGAATAAACATAGCAAGCAGTACCACATATACTTTTTTAGCTGTCTTAGTGATTAAAAATTTATACATTACATTCCTTTATAATGTTTATAGTCAAACTCGAGTGTTTTACAGCTACCTGATTATGTTATTGTAGATATCTTTAATTCACTCTCATATGAGGCTCTCTTTATGCTTATCTCTTTCTTTGTTGGCGTTACCTTGGTTGTTTACATTAAGCAAAAAGCCCTGAAACCACATTCAAAAGATACGATAGTAATATTAATTACTGATGGTTATAAAGCACTGCTCGATGACGTTAAGAAAGTAATGAAATAATTACACAGCAATAACAGAATCGTCAATAGTATCTCACCTTGATTAAACAAAGTTTACTTAATCAACAAAAAAACCAATCAAAACACATGATAAAGGGAATATAGCTAAGAATTAGATAAAATTAAGCATGAATGGCTTTACATTTACATCCTGACCGATAGACTTGACTTTCTTAACTGTGCTAACTGACGCTAAATACGCAACAGGTTATGCTCCACATTACGATACAGCAAGCAGAGGACGTCGATTTTGAGTAATATTGAATCCGTAGATACCCCCACTTTAGGCCAAAAACTATGGTTTAACTTACCCCTTTGGCAGAAAATTGTGGTCGGCATGATCCTCGGTATTACCGTAGGTATTATCTTCGGTGAAGATGCAGTGATCTTGAAACCAATTGGGTCGTTATTTGTAAACACCATTAAGATGTTGATTGTGCCACTGGTTTTCTGTTCAATCATTGTTGGCATTACCTCAATGCAAGATACCAGTAAAATGGGACGTATTGGTTTTAAAGCCGTGATGTTTTACTTACTTTCAACAGCTGTTGCGATCACCATTGGTCTTGCATTAGGTCATATACTACAGCCTGGTGCTGGTTTAGGCCTTATAGCAGAACAAGCTGAAGTGGTAAAAGCATCACCTTCGCTAGCCGACACCCTAGTGGCATTAGTACCTACCAACCCAATTAGTGCCCTTGCTGAAGGTCATATCCTCCAAATTATTGTATTTTCTGTTGCACTTGGCGTATCTCTGACGCTTATTGGTGAAAAAGGCAAACCTGCTGTAGCCGTTTTCGAAAGCCTTGCTGAAGCCATGTACAAACTAACAGACCTAGTAATGAAACTTGCACCCTACGGCGTATTTGCATTAATGGCATGGGTAGCTGGTAAATTTGGTTTAGCATTATTATTACCATTAATGAAAGTAATTGGTGCTGTTTACCTCGGTAGTATTTTACACGTACTAGGTGTATACAGTGCCTTGATTTTATTTATCGCTAAACTTAGTCCAGTACAATATTTCCGCGGTATTGTTGATGCGCAAGTGGTTGCATTCACCACGACATCGAGTGCTGGTACCTTACCTATATCAATGAAATGTGCACGTGAGAAATTAGGTGTATCGAAAGGCGTATCAAGCTTTGTACTGCCATTAGGTACGACAATTAATATGGATGGTACCGCGCTTTATCAAGGTGTAACGGCATTATTCGTGGCGCAAGCATTTGGTATTGATTTAGGCATGCCTGAATACATCACGATTATCTTAACAGCAACATTGGCATCAATTGGCACAGCAGGTGTTCCTGGTGCAGGTCTTATTATGTTGACGCTAGTACTGACGACAGTTGGTCTACCTGTTGAAGGCGTGGCACTGATTGCCGGTATCGATCGTATTCTTGATATGGCACGTACCACCGTTAATATTTCTGGTGATATCGCGGCATCAGTGATCATCGCGAAATCAGAAAAAGAATTAGATATAGAAATTTATAACGCAGAGTCATAATAAACCATCATTATTACGAGTTATAACTCGTACTGCTTATTTAAATTGTCTAAAAAAGCCACTGATGATCCTCTAAAAATTAGGGGTGATATCAGTGGCTTTTTCTTTTCTTTTCTTTTCTTTTCTTTTCTTTTTAAAGATAGCTGAAAACGCGATGATAAAGCAACTTACATAAACGCTAATTTAGCCACAAATATAGCCGTTAGTACCCAAATACTAATTGATACTTCTTTCGCTTTACCTGAGCCGACTTTCAAGAATGTGAACGCGATAAAACCAAGTGCAATACCGTTAGCGATAGAGAAGGTGAATGCCATCATGATGGCGGTAATACACGCAGGCACATAATCTGTGAACTCATCCCAGTTAACTTTACTTAAGCCACTCATCATTAAGAAAGATACAAAAATAAGCGCACCCGCAGTCGCATAACTTGGAATAATCAACGCAATATCAGTAAAGAAAGTCGCCGCTAAGAATAACGCACCGACAGTCACTGCCGTTAAACCCGTTCGACCACCAGCAGCAACTCCTGATGCACTTTCAACATACGATGTGACTGGCGGACAACCAACGCACGCCCCCAATACACTTGATACTGAATCGGCTTTAAGTGATTTTTTCAGGTTTTCGATCTCACCTTTTTCATTCACTAAGTTGGCTTTATCGGCAACGCCCATTAAGGTTCCGGCAGTATCAAACATGTTGACAAACAAGAATGAAATAATGACGCTGATCATACCAACATTAAACAGGCCTTCAGCACTAAAAAATAAGTGTTCAAAGTCCATCGCCATGAATAATGGCGCAATACTTGGTGGTGTCGAAATAATTGATGCTGGCGCAGACACTAGGCCCAGAGGAATGCCGGCAAGAGTGGTCACTAACATACCGATTAATACCGCCCCGAATAAATTGCGGCGAAATAACGAACCTATGATTAAGAAGGTTAACGCAGCAAGTAATACACTCGGCTCTTTAAAGTTACCCAAGGTAATTAATGTCGGTTCAAATGCAACCACAATACCTGCGTTTTTAAAACCAATAATACCCAAGAACAGACCAACACCCGCCGTCATCGAGTAGCGCAAACTCTGCGGTATACTGTCTAATATCCACTCTCGAATTTTATAGAAACTCATTATTGCAAACAGTACACCAGAAACAAAGACAGCAGCCATCGCCACTTGCCATGTGTAACCCATGTCAAATACAACAGTATAAGTAAAGAAAGCGTTTAGTCCCATTCCCGGCGCTAATCCTACAGGCCAGTTAGCATATAAGCCCATTAACATACAACCAATAGCCGCACCAATACAGGTAGCAACGACCAGCGCATCTTTATCCATGCCTGTTTTGGCCATAATTTCGGGGTTTACAAAAATAATATAGGCCATAGTAACGAAGGTGGTTAAACCTGCCATAAGCTCCGTTTTCACCGTAGTACCATGCTCTGAGAGTTTAAATAACCGCTCTAGTAAGCCAGCTTTAGCTGACCCCTGTAACTCAGATCCTTGTTGTGTTTTGTCCATCATACTTTCCTTGTTGTATTTGGTATTACCGATTTACGTTTTATAATATCTACATTCATTGTTAATTCGTTATTAACTAGCTACCACGATAAGTTGAATAACTGAATGGTGAAACCAGTAACGGCACATGATAATGCTCTTCGGTATTATTAATACCAAAGCGGATCACAATATCATCTAAAAAAGCGGGATCGGGAACAAGCGAACCTCGAGAACGAAAATAATCAGCCGTATCAAATTGTAGCTGATACTTGCCAACACGTAGTTCACCACTGGTTAATAGCAACGCATCAGTACGTCCATCACTGTTGGTGACAGTTGACGTCACCAAGTGTAATTGGTCCGCTTCAACCCTAAACAATTTAATACAGATACCCGCACCGGGTACACCATTGGCTGTATCAAGTACATGTGTACTGAGTCCACTCATAATTAAAACACCTTACTATCGCGATTAAATATCACTGTTGAAATATCGTCTAAACTCAAGATTGAATACATAGAACGATACAATATGTTAATTTTATGTTTCACATGATTACAGAAAAATACTAGAAAGTTAAATTATTAATCTTAGTTTTATTTAAAAATCACAAAAAAAGCAGCCAAAATATAATGATTAGCACTTAAATAGAGAATAAATCAACAATCTAACAGTAACCCCCCTCTGAACTAGGTATAAACATAAATATTACAAAGTTGTTACATATAGCTATAGATTTTGTATACAATAATTGCAATAATTGTTTAACAAGCTGATTACCTAGCTACGAATTACAGTGTGATTGGCAAACATAAGAGTAACAAGGAATCATAATGACCGTTGCCTACCCTCGAGATTTAATTGGTTATGGCCAAGCTGTACCACACGCCAACTGGCCTAATAAAGCACGCTTAGCGATCTCGTTTGTGCTTAATTATGAAGAAGGTGGTGAGCGCTGTATCTTACATGGCGACAGTGAATCAGAAGCCTTTTTATCGGAAATGCCAGGTGCAGTACCATTACAAGGGGTGCGTAATCTCAGCATGGAATCTTGCTATGAGTACGGCAGTCGCGCTGGGGTATGGCGTTTACTAAAATTGTTCGCTGACTATCAAATACCATTAACAGTATTCGCTGTCGCCATGGCACTAGAAAGACATCCTGATGTCGCCAAAGCATTTGTCGCCGCAGACCACGAGATCTGCAGTCATGGCTATCGCTGGCTTGATTATCAATACACAGATGAAGCCGAAGAGCGTGCGCATTTATATAAAGCTATCGACATCATCAAGGAACTCACAGGGAAACGCCCTACAGGCTGGTACACCGGCCGCTTGGGTCCAAATACTCGGCGTTTAGTCGCTGAGGAAGGTGGTTTTTTGTATGACTCAGATGCTTATGATGATGACCTGCCATATTGGGTTAAAGCCAACAATCAACCGCATCTAGTGATCCCTTACACCTTAGATGTCAACGATATGCGCTTTGCCACCCCACAAGGATTTAATAGTGGCGAACAATTCTTTCAGTATTTAAAAGACAGCTTCGACACGCTCTATGCCGAAGGTGCTGAATCACCAAAAATGATGTCAGTGGGTTTACATTGCCGCTTAATTGGTCGTCCGGGTCGTATCGCCTCACTAAAGCGATTCTTAGATTACGTAAAACAGCACGATGATGTGTGGCTATGTACACGTGAGCAAATAGCAAACCATTGGATCGCACATCATCCACATAAGGAAGCGTAACATGACACATTTTAATACCTGCACGCCAAGTCAGTTATCACAATCCGCTTTTGTCGCCGTGTTTGCTGACATTTATGAGCACAGCCCTTGGGTTGCAGAAGCTACATTTCAACAATTCAAACACCAAAGCATTGATGGTGAGATAGATGATGTTGCCACACTGCAACACTGCATGGCAGACATTTTACTGGCCAGTAGTCATGAACGACAACTTGCCTTAATCAATGCTCATCCAGACTTAGCTGGCCGCGCAGCCGTAAACGGTGAGCTCACTGCAGCGTCGACATCAGAACAAGCCGGTGCCGGTATTGATCAATGTAGCGCTGAAGAATTTGCCAGTTTCACTCGACTCAATGATGCCTATAAAGCGAAATTCAATTTTCCATTTATCAAAGCCGTGCGTGGCGCAAACCGTTTTTTAATCTTGGCTGACTTTAAACGCCGTATTCAAAATGATGCCGACACCGAGTTCAAGCAAGCATTATTAGAAATAAACAAAATAGCTGCATTTCGCTTAAACGATTTATAACAAGGACGACAACAATGACTACTGAATTAAACTTTGACCGCCATATTAACCTTGCAGATGAAAAACTCGGTGCTGAAGCTATTTTTGCTACGGATGACTTTTTTGCAGATAAGCAGCGTATGCTAAAAACAGCAGCGGCAGTATTTGTACCTGATTTATATGATGAAAATGGTAAATGGATGGACGGTTGGGAGTCTCGCCGTAAGCGCCATGAAGGTTATGATTACTGTATCGTTCGCCTTGGTTTACCTGGTTCAATTGCAGGTTTAAATATTGATACAGCAAACTTCACTGGTAACTATGCACCTTCAGCCTCGGTAGATGCGTGCAGCATTGCTGACGGCCAAGATCCACAAGCAGAAACACAGTGGACAGAGATCTTAGCGTCAGAATCATTACAGGGTGATAGTGAGCACTTATTTAGTTTAACAGACAGTACCGTTTATACCCATGTACGCCTTAACATTTATCCTGATGGTGGTGTTGCTCGGTTACGTGTTTACGGTAAGCCAAGTATTAACTGGGATAGCATCAGCGCCGATCAAGAAATTGACCTCGCCGCTACTGTTAACGGTGGCCGTGCGATTGCCTGTAACGATGAACACTTTGGCGTAATGGGCAACTTATTAAACCCAGGTCGTGGTATCAACATGGGTGACGGCTGGGAAACGGCACGTCGTCGTACACCAGGCAATGACTGGGTAATTATCGCCTTAGGTAATAAAGGCTGTGTTGAGCGCATCGAAATTGATACCGCGCACTTTAAAGGCAACTTCCCTGATTCAGTCAACATCCAAGCAGCTTGTGTGGCAGGCGGCACGGAAGAACAGATCCAAGCACAGAGCTTATTCTGGCGTGAACTGTTACCAGCACAAAAATTATCTGCAGATAATATCCACAACTATCAAGAACAAGTGAATGCACTGGGTGATATTACCCATATCCGCGTCAACATTTATCCAGACGGTGGCATTAGCCGCGTTCGTATGTTCGGTACTGTATCGAAATGATGACTAACATGATCACACTTGAGCCATTAACTGCAGATGCGTTTAAGCCTTATGGCGATGTGATAGCAACAGCTGACTGTGATCATTTTATGATCAACAATGGTTCTACCCGTCGCTATCATCAGCTTGCGAATGTTGATACCGAGGCCGAAGATGGCCGTACGATCATCAGCATTTTTCAAGCGACGCCACTGGATTACCCACTATCAGTCACTATGATGGAACGTCATCCACTCGGCTCACAAGCGTTTATTCCTTTATTTGGCAATGCCTATTTAATATTAGTGGCGGCACCAACTGGCGATCTTAATAATGATCGGTTAGACAGCCAAACCATTCGTGGTTTTATCAGTGATGGCAGCCAAGGCGTCAACTATCACAAAGGTGTCTGGCACCACCCTATTCTCGCGTTAACAGACCAAGATCAGTTCTTAGTTGTCGATCGCGCAGGTTCGGGGAATAACTGCGAAGAAGTGCATTTTAGCGATGCTGAAACGCGGGTATTTGCAAAGCCAGAAAATTAATTTAAAACGTACACAGTACGTAACTATAATAACAGGGAGTATTTATGGATCCGCATATTACGGAATGGCTGAATCTTGCGATTCGATGGATGCATATGATTTTTGGTATCGCTTGGATTGGTGCCTCATTCTATTTTGTATGGCTAGAAAACCACCTTAATCGTGTTAACCCAAAAACCGGTTTAGCAGGCGATCTTTGGGCTATTCATGGTGGTGGTATTTATCACTTAGAAAAATACAAACTCGCGCCCAGCAAAATGCCAGAAACCTTACATTGGTTTAAATGGGAGGCGTATACCACTTTTATAAGCGGTATTTCGTTATTAACCGTGGTTTATTACTTCAATGCCCAATCTATGCTTGTTGCACCAGAATCAGGCTTAGTCGAATGGCAAGGCATTGCTATTGGTATCGCAACGATCGTTGTCGGTTGGATTGTTTACCACCTATTATGTGAATCACCACTAGCACAAAAGCCAGCCTTGATGGGCGCGGTATTAATGCTGATGATCATTGCCGTGGCTTATGGTTTATCACTGGTATTCACTGGTCGTGCTGCTTATATCCATGTCGGTGCAATGATAGGGTCCATCATGGTCGGTAATGTATTCTTTGTGATCATGCCGGGTCAACGCAAAATGGTCGCCGCTGTATCAAAGGGTGAAACGCCGGATCCAAAAGATCCAGCCAAAGCGCTGTTACGCTCGCGCCATAACAATTACCTGACATTACCCGTGCTGTTTATTATGATCAGTAATCACTTCCCAAGTACTTATGGCAGTGAATACAACTGGTTAATATTAGCTGCGGTATCGATTATCAGTGTATTAGTGCGTCATTACTTCAATACGCGCCACCAACATCAGAAATATGCCTGGACCTTACCGTTTGCTGCTTTTGCGATGATCACGTTAGCCTATGTAACTAAACCAACGGTAGACAACAGTGCGCCACAAGTGGCCTTTAGTGAAGTTCAAAGCATAGTGGTAGAACGTTGTGCTATGTGTCATGCCACTAATGGGGTAGCGCCAATGGCAGGCGTACATCTTGATACACCCGAAAACATTAAGCTCAATTCAGATCGGGTATTATCGGCAGTACGCAACCGCGTCATGCCACAAGGTAATATCACCAAGATGACCACCGATGAACGAACGGTCGTGGTTAATTGGATCAACCAAGGCGCTAAGATTTAAAACCAATCCCTATTCTAAATTATGAATAGGGATTTTTTAATTTAAATGGAACAAAACTCTACAGTTGTTGTCTTAGCGCTATATAAAATAACGACAAGACCTTCAATGGAACAATTAAACAATAATCTTTTTTTAGCTATTAACCAATTTGCAGGCCAAAATAAATTCACTGATTACATTTTCATGTTCTTTGCCGAAGCAATGCCCTACCTCTTTATCATCTTGGTGATCGGCATTTGGTTTCGCAGTGACGAACAAACTAAACGTTTCCTTATTGGCGCAACATTAGCGTCCGTTGTTGGTATCACGATCAATTCGCTTATTGCACAAGTTTATTTTCACCCGCGCCCTTTTATGAACGACTTAGGCACCACACTTGTCGCGCATGCGCCAAATTCATCATTTCCTTCTGATCACACCACATTTATGTTTTGTATCGCATTCAGTTTGTTGTTTCATCAAGCAACAAAAAAATTAGCCTTGGGACTGACAGTATTCGCCATTATAGGTGGGTTGTCACGCGTATATATTGGTGTGCATTATCCTTTCGATATTGCAGCCGCATCAGTCATGGGGATGCTGTCAGCAATGCTAGTACACACCACTCGGTATAAACTTACTGGCATTTATAACCTGATTATTGCTATTGGCGATCGCTTAACCAATCGACTGTTATAAGAAAAGAGTCATGCAAGGTAGTTATAGATAGGTAATAGGGATAGAACCACCAGCAGCACATAAGGGGTTGCTGGTTATTACGCTTCACTAACCAAGAAACGCATGATCTCTTCCATGTCTAAGTCAAAATCATCAGCTCTCACCGACTGGGCTATTTCATCATCCCCCATCGACAAATCAATCTTATTCGAGAGTTCAAAATCACGCTTATCTAAACTGTAAAACGAGTTCACTTTAGGACGAATCGGATCAGCTTGATTATAGCCTTCGACAATCGCCAAACGATTAGAGTTTAACTTAACCAATGAACCGACTGGATATACCCCCATGCACTTGATGAAAGCATTCACTAGACTTAAGTCTAATTGACCCGATTGAGCCAAGTTACGCAAAATACCAAATGCTTGTAACTGCGTCGAGCCTTCTTTATAACAGCGGTTTGCCGTTAAGGCATCATAGATATCACAAATAGAAAGCATGCGGCCATAACGCGAAATTTGCAGCCCTGCTAAGCCGTAAGGGTAACCGCTACCATCTAATTTTTCATGATGTAAAGCTGCGACATCCAAACTAGTTTGAGAAATACCGGCAATGGATTTAATAATATCGATAGAGTGATTGACGTGTAACTGCATAACCCCAAACTCATCAGCTGTTAATTTTCCCGGTTTATTGAGGATCTGATCAGGTGTACGGATCTTGCCAATATCATGTAAAAAAGCACCGATGGCTAGCTCTTTGATGATCGTTTTGTCAATATCAAGGTAACGAGAAAATAACGCCATCAACATCGATACCGCAAATGAATGCTCTAACAAATATTCATTTTTTTTACGGATATTGATTGCACACATGAGTGCGTCAGAATCGGTGAATAAGGTATCGATTAACTCTGTGGTGAGACTTTTTACTGAACAAAGGTCTATCTGAGACCCTTCTTCAATATGCTGAAATAATTTTCTCTGTACATCTTTAGAGGCTGAAATAAGCGCCTTAGCTTGAACCATCTTCACATTGAAAGCTTGCTTACGTTCAAGTGCGTCTGAATTTAAGGCTGCGGCAACCGCTGCCATTTGCGCATCAAACTTTTCGGTATCCACTAATACCCGTTTAATTCCCAGCTCAATCAGTTTGTTAAGGACAACATCATTTTTTACCCATTCTGCTTTTGTCAGCCTAAAACTACCGGTTTGTAAAATGATTTTTTCAATGTAAGTACCCGCAGTAATTTCGGCAATATCTTGTTCGACAAGCATAATAAGTAACTCAAAAAAGTATAGATAATCTGATTAGAGCGTACTTTATCACCATATAGCTTGTAAATATACTGAGGTTAGCGCCTTAATTAAAGGTATAATAAAGCACCAAATTAAATTATTATATTAAACCTTATAAAATCAGTAATAATGCATTTATCCCTGATTCATTATTGACTTAACAAAGTCATTATTTATGCTAATGCTGCTTTTTGCATTTTATGTTCACTGTACATATTTTGTAGTTTAGTCATTAAACATTGTAAGTAGCATACACTGACCCAAATTACGACAAGGGTCGCCAGCAATAATTCAAACAAAGCGATGACATGAAGTTGCGAGATATAGTGTGCATTAATACCGATGCTGGCAAACCAATCTTCGGTACTATAAAGCGCTTTAGCACTGATAACTAAAGGGAATGTAAATGCCGCAAAACCGGGGTTAAAGGTTAACCGAGATAAGTGTAATAGCGCCATATAAATGACAGCTGTCATCAGAACCGCAATACCCAATAATACCGCCACAATGACCGGTGATGGTTGTGCCATAAACGCTAAGTAACCTGTTAAACATAAACTCGCAGGTGCTGCTAATATTGCAATTGACGGTTTTTCACTGGTTGGTATTTTTTCACCAAAAATAAGGCGATTGAGCATTACAGGTAATAGCAATGCATAATTAATAATGCCAAATACCAAAATCGCATAACAAATCGGTTTAAACACTTCAGGTTGAGGGCAAGTAAACACAGCAACAATCAAACCAATTGGTGGCACAAACCAACTCGGAACCATATGTTGTAATTGCATGTCTTGAAAACGATGATAAAGGAACAATAATAAAAAGATCACGTGCATGACAATCGCGGCTAACCACATAATAGAAGATGTCGCAGGGTAAGCAGCGGTGAGCGAACTTGAGACCACCATGATAGCCATTGCAAATGTAGGTACCACACTACCAACAACATGATGAGAAAGATCATTCCATAAAGTTTGTGGGTGAATAATAAAGCGTAACAACAAAACTAGCAAGATCGTTGCCGCTATCGCTGACGTTGCAGTTTGTATATAACCATTAAAATCATATAGCGATTCCCACAATGCGCCCAAAGACGATATACCCAGAGCAAGACCAGCAGCAGGAGTTGGTAATAATTTAAAGTTAATTCTAATTTGATTTAACATAACGCACCTCACTTATTGATGTAGCCATTATAACCCTAGCCCTGTGTTAATAAAAACTGTATATTTTTAACATTAGGTTAAAAAAAGTTGAACCAAAATGAATTTATCATTAAAACAATTACGCGTTTTTGTTGCCGTTAGTCAGCAGCAGAGTATTACCCACGCAGCAAAAACCTTATTTCTTACTAAGGCGGCCGTGAGTATGGCATTAAGCGAGCTTGAAAATCAATTAGGTCAGCAACTGTTTGATCGAACCAACAATCGTTTACACCTCAATCCATATGGCCAACGTTTATTACCGATTGCTGACGAGTTACTGCACCGTGCAGCCAGTATTGATACCCTATTTCAGCAATCAGGACAACTGATAGGTGAACTCGCACTTGGCGCAAGTGAAACCATTGGAAATCAAATATGTCCTTGGTTGCTGGCACAATTTCGACAGCAGACAGCCCATACCCAGCAAACGCTACATATCAAGAACAGCGCGAAGATTGCTGAAATGATATTAAACTACCAATTAGATATCGGTCTGATTGAAGGTGATGTAAACCATAATGACATCGAAGCCACACCTTGGATAAAAGATGAAATGTGTATCATTGCCGCTGCTAATCACCCATTGCTGACTACATCCTCCTTACAGCTAAGTGATTTAGCTGACCATGCTTGGGTGCTCCGTGAAGCAGGTTCCGGTAGTCGCGCTTTTTTTGATATCCATGTTGCTCCCGAGATCCAACAATGGCAACTGGCTTATCAACTAAATTCTATTGAAGCACAACTTAACTTTGTTGCCGCCGGATTAGGCCTTGCCTGTGTGTCTAAATTCAGCGCCACGCATGCCCTCGCCAATGGACGAGTGCGGATATTACCGCTCGATAGCAAATTAGAACGACAGTATAAAATAATCATGCATAAGCAGAAATACAAAAGTGAGTTAATATCTACGTTTATCGAATTTAGCCAGCACTGGGATAGCAGCAACTTAATCGTTAACTAGCACGTGTAAATCAGCCATATCGAGCAGCTACAAGCAGAAATATACACTAGTATTAATACCAATATAGGCTGATACTTGAGGCAATTAAATGTTGAATGGACGCATATTACATACTCTGCTGTGGCTAGGGATAGCCATAACAAATAACCCAGTGCATGCACATGATTCCCCCACTCTCACGATACAAGGCACGCCCTCACAGAATATTATTGTCAATCAGCTCACGGCCGGGGTTAGCAGCGAACAGCGCCATGGTCCGGTACGCTCAGGGGAAACCTTATCTTCGATAGCCAAACAGCACGCACCGACGAATATGTCACGTTCCCGATACATGGATATGATTTTTCAGCTCAACCCACAGGCCTTTATTAATCAAAATATAAATAAGTTAAAAGTGAAGAGTTTGCTTATCTTGCCTAGTTATCAAGATAACAATAAGATAGCTGATACCAGTATCGCCAAACAACGCACCCAGTTTAATAACCAAAAAATTCAACTGACGGAGTATAATTCAACATTACAGATTAAATCGAGCTCAGGACCCACCCCCTTTATTCCGCAAGTCCCTATTCGCGTCATAGTACCGAATACATTAAGCCAACAACAAAAACAGGCTAAGTTACAAGCACAGATGCAACAAACTCAGCAATCAGGGATGCACCAACAACGATTGTTATTACAACAGATTAGCGAATTAAAGCAACAGCTCAGCGCCAGTCAGAAAACCGTGACAGGGCTTAATCAGCAGCACCAACAACTCAGTTTAAAAAATCATAACTTGCTGCTACAAATCCAAGATTTGCATGTCAAATATGAACACATCATCAGCAATTATATTTTCACCCCTAAATTCTAGGTAAAAAGGAAAAGGAATAGCAACTGCCACTGCTATCGTAATAGTTAATTAAATTATTACGCCTGAATAGATAACCAACCTAGCTGTAAATTTCAGGATAAAGTATACTTACTTCTTTGCTATAAAATATTCAAATAGCTGTTGCTAGGCAAGTGGTCGAAAGGAATAAAAATACCCTTGCCAAATAAGTAAATATAATACTCAAACTTGTGTGAAGCTTAAGTGCCTGTACTAAGACCATCAAACAAAAACTGACCAGCAGGTCAAATTCATATGCGGCTTTTGTAAGTTTCCGCAACACAACTATAACTTTTATATAAGTAACGGCGAAGGGATGAATATAAGTATGTCTACCATACGGAAGAAAAACGAAGGAAAGATTTTAAAGGCTGCCAGTCAAGTGTTTGCCAGTGAAGGTTACGCAGCAACAAAAACCATAGATATCGCGAAGCTTGCCGGTGTACCTAAGGCTAATGTCTATTATTATTTTAGTAATAAAGAGACACTATACTCAGCGGTATTAGAAACTATCATTGAACCCTTACTCAGCGCAACCCATCCGATTGAAACCATCGATAACCCCGCAATTGCTTTAACCGAATACATCAAGACTAAGCTAATCATCTCACGAGATTATCCTCATGCATCCAAAGTATTCGCCAATGAGATCATGCGTGGTTCGCCATTGTTATCAGCGGAGATACGTCAACGTTTAATGAATCAAAGTACCTTTTTACTCGGCAAATTTAGCCAATGGATTGATGCTGGTCAGATGGACAACGTATCGCCACACCACCTGCTATTTATGATCTGGTCTTCGACACAGACTTATGCCGACTTTAGCTGGCAGATAAATGCGGTAATGGGTAAATCATCGCTGGCAGCCAGTGACTATGATGATGCTGCACAACTCATCAGTCAATTAGTGTTAAAAGGCTGTAATGTAAGGACTTTTGACGATACAGCGAACGCTTAATAAGCGTTAGACACTTGGGTTTAAAATTACTTTTTTGATATCCCCTAAACCATTTTTAATACGTCGCATTTGAGGGTTAAGTAAAAAAGCATAACCCTCATAACAAAGCGCACTCATAAACTTCTTCTGGGTACGGTAATAATCAGCATAGCCTTCTTTTAATTTGGCATCCGCTAAGGCAAACGTACGCTTACTTAATCCCACATCTCGCTGTTTATAATCTGCAATAATGTGTTCGATACACGCGAGATGCTGTAAACGCTTATTATCCGTCTGAGTAATAGAATCACTGCGCATAAGATAACCGGTATAGCTTTTAGTTAAGACCGCCACTTCAAAATGCTCACAAATCTTTAGCCATAACTGCCAATCTTCGCAATAACTCATATCAACATCAAACAATCCAACCGTCTTAAAAACAGACGCTTTCACCATCACAGTTGATGTACCAACTACATTATGAGCCAACACCAGCGCTAAAGGTTGGTTGATATAATGACTCGCCGTTTTCACTGCTGTAAATTGATTCCAATAACCGAAACAATCAACAATATACTGATATTGCTCGTTCACATGATCATAATTAGTAAATGACATCGCCACGCTCGGATTCGCCTTATGCAAGGCTAACTGCATAGTTAACTTTTCTGGGTACCAATAATCATCAGCATCTAAAAATGCAATGTACGTGCCTTCAGCTTGTTCTATCGCCATATTACGCGCGCCCGAAGCTCCGAGCCCCGAGGTTGTAATAACCTTAACGCAAGCCTCCTGCAGACTTAAAGCGTCAAGGTATTGAGCCGTCTCATCAGTGCTATTATCATTGACAATAATGATTTCAACATCGTTTCTGTCTTGCTGTAAAATACTCTCTACCGCTTTTGGCAAATATACCAAACAGTTATAACTGGGAATAATCACAGAAACTGTAAACACCATAACACCACTCCTTATGTTACCAGCTGAAACCTTTGTTAACAGCCCCAAAAAAATCCCATTTATATACTATTATTGACCAAAGGCTCATTTATTTATCAAAGGCTTAATTTTTATTAATTGATGTTGATAAGCCTAGTTAAGAAATTGATTTTTGGATGCTAGATAGAATAAATTATGGATCATCGAATACAGAAAGAAGGACCTTAGAATGAAAAAAGTGGCATTTATCGCCCCTACATTTCCCGAACTGAGTGAGACATTTATTCGCACAGAGGTTGATTCAGTAAAAGCCTGCGGCCACCACGTTTGTGTCATGACATTTATCAAATACCATGACTGTAGTGAATTTAGTTATGCGATTCATGTTATCGGTGTGAACGTTTCGCTGCCTTTATTTACTACTCTTAGCCCCGTTGGAATGGGCAAAGCACTGTCTTTTATTGCCAAACAGCGTTCTATGCCTAAATTATCTTTATTTCTGTCCAGTCTTAAACTGGCATTGCAAATGCGAAAAGAAGGCATTGATCATGTTCATGCCCATTTTGCCCAACATACCAGCGCACATGCTATTTCAGCCGCGAAAATGCTGGGTATCACCAGCTCCTTTGTCGCGCATGGCCATGATCTTTATGAAACCCCTTTTGATGTTGATTTGAAGGTTAATCACAGCGATTTTGTGGTGGCGGTGTGCAAAGATATGGAAAACGATTTAAAGAAAATAAACGATGATAAAATAAAATTATTACATTGTGGTGTGGAAACCAATAAATTTAAGCCGCCCCAATTAGTGCCAATCCAATACCAAGATAAACAGCCGATTAAACTGGTATTTTTAGGCCGCTTAGTTGAACAAAAAGGCATTAATTACCTGATCCAAAGTATCTATGATTTAGAACAACCTCACCGAGTCACTTTAGATATTATTGGTGATGGGGAGCAACGCGCAGAGTTGCAGCAGCAAGTGGATAGTTTAGGTTTATCAACATCGGTGAATTTCCTCGGGGCTAAATCGCCATATTGGGTAAGCCAGAACCTTGCTAGCTTTGATTGTCTCATCGCACCATTTTGTATGTCTCAGTCAGGGTGCGTAGATACCGGCCCGTTAGTATTAAAAGAAGCGATGGCCGTCGGCGTCCCAGTGATAACCACTGACCTAATGGGCTGTAAAGAAATTGTCGCGCCTGGGACAGGCTTAATTGTACCACAACAATGTAGTCAATCATTGACTCACGCTATCACTGAGTTTATCCATTACCCTCCACAAAAACGTCAAGAGATGAGGCGTTTAGCACGATTAAATATAGAGCAGAACTTTGATGCCTTGGATCAGGCCAAGAGTCTATCGAATTGGATTGAGGATTGCGCCAGCTAGCGGGAAGCTTAATAGAACCTAGAAAGTAGAGAATACAGGCAGCAGTAAACAAGCTTGTTTACTGCTGCCTCATTACGTTAGATCACCACGATTAAACTAAATCGTTACAGACTGCTATAACGATTTTCACCGTATACGTAAGTTTCACATACCACGCGATCATCACCCATTAACATTAACGCGAACAAGGTTTCTTCTAATGACGTTGAGTTATCCATACGGAATTTAAGTAACGGTGTTGCGGCTAAATCTAATACCACGAAATCAGCTTCTTTACCTACCGCTAAGTTACCAATCTTGTCTTCTAAGCGTAATGCTTTGGCACCACCTAATGTCGCTAAGTATAATGATTTAAACGGGCTTAGTGCCTGTCCTTGCAACTGCATTACTTTATACGCTTCATTCATTGTTGACAGTAATGAGAAGCAGGTACCCGCGCCTACATCCGTACCCATGCCGATATTAACACCGAATTTCTCTAACCGTGGTAAATCCAATAGACCCGAACCTAAGAACAGGTTTGAAGTTGGGCAGAAAGCTACTGCAGAGCCAGTATCAGCCAAACGTTGACATTCGCTATCACACAAATGAATACCATGTGCGAATACCGACCGTTCACTCAACAGACCATGATGGTCGTATACGTCAAGATAGTTAGCGCGCTCAGGGAATAACTCCTTAACCCACTCAATCTCTTTTAAGTTTTCTGATAAATGCGTGTGCATATATAAATCAGGGTATTCGCTTAACAAACGCGCCGCAACATCAAGCTGTTCAGGCGTACTTGTTGGGGCAAAACGAGGCGTTACCGCATAATGTAAACGGCCTTTTTGATGCCAGCGCTCAATTAATTCTTTACTGTCTTCGTAACAGCATTCTAACGTATCCGTTAAGAAGTCAGGTGCGTTACGATCCATCATAACTTTACCGCAAATAATACGTAAGTTACGTAATTGTGCTTGAGTAAAGAAGCTATCAACTGACTCTTTATGTACAGTACCGAATACTAACGCTGTCGTGGTACCGTTACTCATTAATTCTTGTAAGAAAATCTCCGCTACTTTCGTCGCATGCTCTGGATCATCAAACTTACCTTCTG
Source organism: Moritella sp. (assembly GCF_033791185.1). Taxonomy (GTDB): domain Bacteria; phylum Pseudomonadota; class Gammaproteobacteria; order Enterobacterales; family Moritellaceae; genus Moritella. The sequence continues at coordinate 35,374 of NZ_JASJHF010000079.1, forward strand.
CAGGGAAAGTATAATTATTTAACCAATCGAGTAATTGCTCGCCATAAGAGGCAATCATACCCGTCTGTGGATAATGTACATGGGTATCAATGAAACCCGATGTAATGATCTTATTTTCAAAGACTTTAACATCGATATCACTGCTTTCATTCGCGAGAATGTCATCGGCGTTACCGACTGCTTGGACGATACCATTTTCTATAATCAAGGCACCGTCAGCAAAATATTCGTACGAATTTTCCATGCCAACTTTATCGGGATCACCAATGCTATGCAATATTGCAGATCGGTATGCTGTTCGAATTGTACTCATTTAAAACTTCCTTCATTATGCTTCTGCATCGTATCTGCCGCTATCCTAATACTCTCGTGATAGCGTGTCCACAAAACACTGCCTATATTAGGCTAACTTAGCGATATCACTATTTACTTGCACTAAATTAGGTTTTTGTTTGTTTTCCAGCGTTCGGCCTTGGTATGTCGCGATTAGCTCACCAGCCACCGAAATCGCAATTTCAGCTGGATGTTTGCCCACCACTGCGCTAATACCAATCGGGCAGATCATTTGATTTATCTGTGTATCAGTAAAATCACGTGAACGCAGTCGGTGTTGAAAGCGTTTCTTCTTGGTTAATGAGCCAATCATGCCAAAATACTTGGCATCACCACGTTTTAAGATAGCGCGAGCTAAATCAAAATCAAGTTGGTGGTTATGCGTCATCACCAGATAGTAGCTATCTTTGGGCATATCGCGAACATCACCCGCCGGATCATCACTGACCAGCTTGCTGACATTATCCGGGAATTGTGCCGGGAATTGATCTTCACGCTGATCAATCCAAGTCACACGAAATGGAAGTGTTGCCACAACATGCAGTAACGCTTTCGCTACATGCCCTGCACCAAACACCACTAAATGCTGTAATGACTGACCAATGGGTTCAAACATCAAGGTCGCACTGCCACCACAACATTGACCTAAGCGCGCGCCTAAATCAAAGCGCTCGACAACCAGTGATTCTTTACCATCATCTAACATTTTTCGCGCCATTTTAGTGGCAAGATGCTCTAAATGTCCCCCACCAATTGTGGCATACAGCTTATCTTGCGTTACTAACATTTTGGTCCCCGAATCGCGCGGTGTTGAACCGTGATGTTCAAGCACCGTTACCATGATGCATGCTTCGCCACGTTGCTTTAACTCGGCAAGTGGATCAATCCAATTATCTTCAAACATCACAAATCCTCCTTGCAGAACCACATTATTATGCTGTCACACTGTCTACATCAGTCACACGAACCGCAACCCTCTTTGCTTGATCACGTTTAAAATCTTCCGCATCCAGTACCGCCCATAACACCCGTTCTGGTGTAGCAGGAGTATCTAAATGTGGCACATATTGATGGTCAGCAACACTGGCGGCGGCATCTCGCAATGCACTCCACACTGACATGCTGAGCATAAACGGCGGTTCACCCACGGCTTTAGAGTTGTAAACGGTTTGCTCTGGATTAGAACGGTTTTCAACTAAGTGCGTTCTAAAATCAATCGGCGTATCGGTGATAGCAGGGATCTTGTAACCCATTGGGCCATTGGTAGCCAATTTACCTTTGTCATTCCAGACTAATTCTTCAGTGGTTAACCAACCCATACCTTGAATAAAGCCACCTTCAATCTGACCTATATCAATATCAGGATTGAGTGACGCACCAACATCATGAAGAATATCCACACGCAGCGTCTTGTACTCCCCGGTTAAGGTATCAATCAGCACTTCAGAGCAAGATGCACCATAAGCAAAGTAATAGAATGGACGCCCTTTCGCTGTAGCGTGATCGTAATAGATCTTCGGCGTTTTATAGAAACCCGTGCTCGATAACGAGATTTGATTAAAATAAGCCTGTTGGATCAGCTCTGCAAACGTCATGATCTTCTCGCGAATGGTCACGGTATTATTGCTAAAGATAACCTCTTCATCGGTAACACCAAAATGCGCCACACAGAAATCAATCAGGCGTTGTTTAATAGTACGCGCGGCATTCTGCGCAGCTTTACCATTTAAATCAGTCCCTGATGACGCCGCTGTTGGTGAAGTATTCGGTACTTTACTGGTATTGGCCGAGGTGATTTGGATATTATCAATGTCCACTTGGAATTCTTGCGCCACGATCTGCGCGACTTTAGTATTAAGCCCTTGACCCATTTCGGTGCCGCCGTGACTTAACTGCATACTGCCATCAGTATAAACATGCAGTAGTGCGCCAGCTTGATTTAAGAAGGTCGCCGTAAACGAAATACCAAATTTAACCGGTGTTAGCGAGATACCTTTTTTCAAAATAGGACTGGTTTTATTATATTCATCGATCGCTTTACGACGCAGCGCATACTCACTCGTCGCTTCTAAATCTGCAACTAAATCATGAATAAAGTTATCTTCTACTTTTTGATAGTAGTGCGTGATGTTTCTATCTTCGATACCGTAAAAATTCACTTTACGCACATCAAGTGGATCTTTACCTAACTTACCGGCAATTTCATCCATAATGTGTTCAATGGTCATCATGCCTTGCGGGCCACCAAAACCACGGAATGCGGTATTTGAGGCGGTATTAGTTTTGCAACGATGACCTGTGATCGTCGCATCACCTAAATAGTAGGCGTTATCGGAATGGAACATAGCACGATCGGTGATCGAGCTAGAAAGATCCGGTGAATAACCACAGTTACTGGCGACAATAATTTCAATGCCATTAATTTGGCCATCGTCATTAAAGCCGACTTTATATTGATTAAAGAATGGGTGACGTTTACCTGTCATCATCATATCTTCAACACGCGGTAAGCGGATCTTTGTTGGTCGTCCTGTGAGTTTGGCAAATACCGCGCAGAGACAGGCAGGCCCTGCAGCTTGGGTTTCTTTACCACCAAAACCACCGCCCATACGACGCATATCGATGACGACTTTATGCATAGGTACGCCAATCACTTCCGCCACCAGCTTTTGTACTTCAGTTGGGTTTTGCGTTGACGCATAAACGATCATGCCACCATCTTCGGTTGGCATTACTGACGCTGCTTGCGTTTCTAAATAGAAATGCTCTTGACCGCCAATATGAATACTGCCTTCTAGGATATGCTTGGCTGCTGATAATGCTGCTGCCGAGTTACCGCGTTTTTGCTGGTGTGATTCGGTCACAAAGCTCTTTTTAGCCAATGCTTCTTCCACACATAAAATAGCGGGGAGTTCTTCATATTCAATGATTGCCGCTTGCGCTGCTTGGCGCGCTATTTCCATCGAACTTGCCGCAACCGCAATAACAGCTTGGCCGAGATATTCGACTTTGCCATCGGCTAATAATGGATCGCCCGGTAAAATAGCACCTATGTCTAATTCGCCTGGTACATCTTTGGCTTGAATAGCTAATTCAACACCGTCAAATTCATAACAAGGGGTTAAATCGATCTTAGTAATATTAGCGTGTGCAACGTCACTCATGCGCACATACACATGTAATTGATTTGGATATTCCAGACGATCATCAACATAAACGGCTTCGCCAGTTACCTGAATACCGGCACTGTCGTGTTTCACATTTTTACCAACACCAGTTTTGATCGAGCCATTCGCTTGCGCTAACAATTGCTGCTGTGATAATTGTGCTTTATTGTGATTAGACATAAGACGTTACCCGCGTTTCAATTGTGGTATTTTGCAATTCTAAATAGAATTTCTTCAGTAGATTTTTAGCTGTTAATGAGCGATATTCTTTACTGGCACGGAAATCAGAGAGTGGAGAGAAGTCTTTCGCGAGTGCTTGCATTGCCGCTGCTACATTGTGGTATTCCCACGTTGCGCCAAGTAAGATTTTCTCTGCATGTTGTGCGCGCATCGGCGTCGCCGCCATACCACCAAACGCAATACGAATATCAGTAACAACATTATCTTTCAAGGTAATATTAAACGCGCCCAGTACCGCAGAGATATCATCATCCAATCGTTTAGATAATTTATACGTACGAAATACTTGTTCAGGCGTTGGCAGAGGAATGATAATCTTAGTGATAAATTCAGCCGCTTGTTGCGCCGTGATTTTATAACCAACAAAGTAATCGTCGAGATCCATCAAGCGCACATCATCACCGCAACGCAGTTCAACTTGTGCGTTCAGTGCAATTAACGCTGGCGGCGTATCACCAATTGGCGATGCGTTACCTATGTTGCCACCGATCGTACCTTGATTACGTACTTGCAGTGACGCAAAACGATGTAAGAGTTCAGCGAAATCAGGGAAATATCGCGCTAACGTGCTGTAGCTATCGGTTAAACTTCTCGCCGCACCAATCTCAATATGACAGTCAGTCACAGTGATGTCTTTCATTTCAGCGACATTGCCCACCGAGATAAGGGTATTGATAGGACGGTGGAATTGGGTTATTTCCAGGGCTAAATCGGTGCCACCGGCAACAATACGTGCATCAGGATGCTTCACTAACAATGCTGCTAACTCAGCCACATTATCTGGTGAATAAGCCGTTTGACCATTACCTGATAGAGTTTGAGTGCCATTACGCTCAATAGTATTAAGTTTAGCGACCGTTTCAGCTTCTAAACGCTCAAAGGCATCAACAACGTGCGGTTGCTCTGCCAAAGACATCGCAGAATCAATAATGGAGCGGTAACCCGTACAACGACATAAGTTACCCGCGAGCGCTTCAAAAATGACCTGTTTATCGGCTGAAGGCGTGTTTTTGCTTAATGCAAACATCGACATGACAAAACCAGGGGTACAATAACCACATTGGGTACCGTTATTATCAACAAGCGCTTGCTGCACTTGATGTAAGGTACCGTCTTTTGCTTTAAGGTCTTCGACCGTGATCAGCTGCTTTCCATGTAATGCGGATAAAAACGTAATACATGCATTAACGGATGTATAGCGGATCCGCCCATCGACAACGTCACCAAGTACAACGGTACAAGCACCGCAGTCTCCTGATGCACAACCTTCTTTAGTACCTTTCTTCGCTTCTTCTTGGCGTAAGAAATTCAGTACCGTGGTATTGGGTGAACGGTCAGATACCTGACACATTTTTTGGGTAAGTAGAAACTTAATCAAGCCGTACCTCCTGCGTTTTGCCGTA
>NZ_JASJHF010000080.1:0-4494 GCF_033791185.1 Moritella sp.
ACGTCAACGGTATAACCCGAATCTTTTTTGAATTCAGGTAATAAGAAGTCAAGCAGCCCTGAATGATAAGTACTCGTCGTCGTTGCCAAACGGATCTTCATGTCGTCTGCGGCATTGACGCCTGCAGTTGTTGCAAGTGCAAGTAGGGCTAGTGATGTTTGGATAAATTTCATCGGTGTTACAGTCATTAAGTCTTCCTGACGTTAAAGTTATTACTAGATTCAAGTAATAAGCGAGTTAAAAAGTCACAGTATTTAATATTATAAAGCAAATTAGATGCCAAATTATAAAATAAACCATATAAAACGTTAACTTCAATGTTAAGTGATTGATTTTATGTAAAAAGATGAGTTTCATTAAGTTGAGGTGAAATAAAGGTTGGAAACTGTTTTGACTTTGTTAGTCAAGATGAGACAAAATGTCGCAACTTTAATATTACGGTAGTTATTTATATTTATGTCTGAACTTACTTCTTCTCCCTCTTGGGCAGCAGTCTCTGTACTCGTTGTTGATGATGAACCGGGTATGCGTGCGATCTTAAATAAAGCGCTAAGCAAAAAATTTGCGCAAGTTGATACCGCAGGTAGCATCGAAGAAGCAGAAGAACTCCGTAAGCGCTGCCATTTTGATTTATTGATTGTTGATATTAATCTTCCTGGTCGCTCGGGAATTGAATGGCACGAGGCTTTTGATCCACTTACCCGCCGTAGTGATGTGATCTTTATGACCGGTTATGCCGATTTAGATACCGCGATTAAGGCCCTGCGTGCAGGTGCATCGGATTTTATTTTAAAACCTTTTAACCTAGAACAAATGATGCAATCGGTGAGTCGCTGTATCGAACGTCGTTTAGTTGAACGCCAAAACTTTGCGCTGCAACGTGATATTGAGCGAACCTTCCCCATTGATATTATTGGTGATGCCGCTAAAACCTTGTCGATGAAAAAACTCATTACCCAAATTGCGCCCTCAATGGCGGCTGTATTGGTTGAAGGTGAGTCTGGCACAGGTAAAGAATTAGTGGCGCGAGCGTTGCATCAACTTAGCTTGCGTAATGGCCCTTTTGTACCGCTAAACTGCGGTTCTATTGCGCCTGATTTATTAGAAAGTGAACTGTTTGGTCATATTCAAGGGGCATTTTCTGGGGCTAAAAAAAGCCGTGAAGGCTTGTTCCGTGTTGCCAATGGTGGAACCTTGTTTCTTGATGAAATAGGTGAAATGCCATTAGCCATGCAGTCATCGCTATTGCGTGTATTAGAGCAAAAAGCGATAAGACCTGTTGGTGCTGAGCGTGAAATTCCGGTTGATGTGCGTATTGTCGCGGCCACCAATCGTAATTTAAAAGAGGAAGTCGATGCAGGACGTTTCCGCCAAGATCTATATTATCGTTTGAATGTATTAACGGTTGATTTACCGCCGTTGCGTGATCGCGTTGAAGATATTCCTGCATTAGCGCACCACTTTACGTTGAAATTATCCAATGATTTAGGCATCAAAGGGGTGAACTGGACCCATGAAGATATAAAAGCAATGCAGGCCTATGACTGGCCAGGTAATATCCGTGAATTAAGGAATATGATGGAACGTTGTATTTTGCTCGGTAAACCGCCTGCGGAGTATTGGCGAGAGCTACAAGGTGACACTGAACCGCTACCAAGATCGACAATTGTCGCATTTGACCAAACACGTATGGATGAAGCTAATTTGGCTAACCCTTGTCACTGTTCATCAGCGGTGAGTGGTGATGAAGAACAATATTGTTATCCAACGGCATGGACATTAAAAGAAGTCGAAAAAGCCCATATCATGCAGGTTGTTGACTCTCACGAGGGGAATAAGTCGGCGGCGGCGCGTAAGCTTGGCGTAGCACGTAAAACGTTAGAGCGTAAATACAAAGAATGGATTGATGAAGCAGCCTTATGAAAATGAAGCAATTTATATTGTTATGGATTAAGCGTTTTAGGACCATGGTACGTTACCGCTTGTTGGTACTTACCTCTGTGCCTATTATTCTCACGTTATTTGCACTTTTTGCTCTGACGATGTATTGGACGGTAACCTACACGTGGCAGAATGCGTTAATGAACGTTAAAGCTGATCTGACTGTAGCGCAGAGCAGTATTGATTTGTTGCAAAAAGAGCAGCGCTTGCAGCTTACATCACTGTCATCCTCGTACGACTTTCAGCACTTATTACGCACTGACAAAGCTAAATTACCGGCTTGGGTAAATCGGCAAACTGAAAATAATGCCTTAGATTTTGTGGTATTACATCCCGCCTCAGCACTGGATACTTTTCCTTTGACTAATCAGCAGTTATTGCTGGCGGGCAAGTCGCAAACATTTTTCCAAGTCTTAAACCGTAACCAGTTGCTGGTATTAAATGACAATCTTCCGGTCAACGCGCAAATACCGTTATTACGCGAAAAAACGATGGAATCAAAGGGACTAGTGAGTCGTAATTTATTACCTATATTTGATGCTAATAATCAACTGCAATGGATCCTTGATGGTGGCATATTATTAAATAACAGTACCTTGCTGGTTGATCGAATTCGTGATCTTGTCTATACCGATGGTTCTTTGCCGCCTGGTAGCATCGGTACCGTGACCTTGTTTATGGATGATATTCGCGTCAGTACCAATGTGCCATTGGATAGTGAAGGAGTTAACGGTCGTGCCATTGGTACCCGAGTTTCTGTTAAAGTAAAGCAGCAAGTACTCATTGATGGATTGGACTGGGTCGGTCGTGCTTTTGTCTATGATAATTGGTATATCTCTGCGTACGAACCGTTACGAGATTATGATGGTAACGTCATTGGCATGCTGTATACCGGCTATTTAGAATGGCCATTATTAGAAACATTTTTAACTAATATTGCGGAGTTCAGTGTCGGTTTTATCGTGGTATTATTACTATCGGGTAGCCTAGTATATCGTGGTGCGCGAGACTTATTCAGACCGATAGAAAAGATCCATAATGTGGTGAAAGTAGTGCCGTTAGGATTAAATCGTCGCATTGGTGATCTGGGGTTATGTAAAGATCATGAATTGGCGGCATTTGGTCAGCAATTTGATTCAATGCTGGATCAACTGCAGCAACGCAATGAACTTATCCAGCAGGCTTCTAGTGAATTAGAAGATAAAGTTCATATTAGAACGCAGAGCTTACATGACAAAACCCAAGAGTTAGAAGAGTACATCAAGTTATTAAACCAAACGCGCAGTAAATTGGTGATGAGTGAAAAGTTGGCCGCGCTGGGTGAGTTAACCGCAGGTATTGCCCATGAAATTAATAATCCAACCGCAGTGATCTTAGGTAATGTTGAACTATTACAATTAGAGCTCGGTAATGATAGCCAACGGGTACAGGAGGAGCTGGATGCCATACATGAACAAATCGATCGGATCCGAAATATTACCCGTAGCTTATTGCAATACAGTCGACAAGGCGGAGTACAGGATGAGGTTACTTGGCAGCATTTAAACCTTATTGTTAAAGAAAGTCTGACTTTAGTGCGCTCTGGAACCAAGTCGGCCAATGTACAAGTCGAATCGCAATTAGAAGCAAAATGTTGTGTGGAAGTAAATCGCCATCAACTGTTGCAAGTATTGGTGAATTTGCAGATGAACGGTGTACATGCCATGGATGACAAAGGTTTGTTAAAAATTAAAACCGAGGATTGGTTTGATGATAACGGTGATGTTATTGGTGCCGTGGTACATATTAGCGATCATGGCTGTGGTATCAGCGAGGATAATTTAGCCCGTATTTTTGATCCATTTTTCACCACGCGCCGCAGTGGTACTGGTTTAGGTTTATCGGTTAGCCAAAGTATTATTGGTGATGTGGGCGGTAAGATCACGGTAGCATCTGAGCTTGGCGTCGGCTCGACATTCTCTATTTACTTACTCGAAAAAGCTGTTGTTCATAATGAATTATTACTCCCTGTTGAGGTCTGTTAACGGAGCTGCGTTCAAGTTAGAAAAAAGCAAAAAGAGAAAGGGCTGCAGTACCGTAGACTGAGGTCGGTGCTTCTTTATAGTCTGGTGTTTTAGCCGTAAAGGTGATGCTAATACCAAGGTATTTGTTATACCAAACTGACCCTAATACCGCGCTTGACTGCCAATGTTCAAGCGTCGATGGATAATTTTCAGGGTCTGGAATATTAGGCCGCTCACCTTCAATCGTAATGTCGTTAAATCGGTAACGACCTTCAATGCCAGTAAATACAAACCACGCTGAATTTGATGCGCCAATCATCCCTGGACGAAACGGGTTCTCGGTTGAAATATTTGCCGCGCCCATATTACCGCCAAGATCGCTACCCCAGCGAAACATCATACCGGTTGCAAGATCACTTCTAAATCCACCCACATTAACTTCGGTAATATTAGCAATTTCAAACTCAGAATTGTTAACTAAGGCGTTGGCAAATGCATTATTACGGATCAGGTTCAAATGCGTGAGATAACCAATACTGCCGACATAGTC
>NZ_JASJHF010000081.1:0-6251 GCF_033791185.1 Moritella sp.
ACTAGGAAAACACCTAGCTGGGTACGAACAACTTCACCGAACAAATATCGAAAAATAATCACTGATTTAATCCAAAAAACTTAGTTTTTTTCTGACAACTGATGCATTTTTAAGTAAACTTACCGTTTTTACAAATAATAAAATTTGGGCTCTGTAAACGAATCAATTGAATCTGGCTATAATGATAGCCTAAAGCCAACTTGATTGTATAAGTAAGTCTATCTTCTTAAAACAGATTTTAGCAAGCTAATACCAGTATACCAAGCCCAAAACTAGCATTTAAATATATTAATAGGAGTGTTCATGGAGTTCAGTGTCAAAAGTGGCAGCCCAGAAAAACAACGCAGTGCCTGCATCGTAGTTGGTGTGTACGAGCCACGTCGTTTATCAGCCGTAGCTGAGCAACTTGATGAAATTAGTGGTGGTTATATTTCTAACCTATTACGTCGCGGTGATTTAGAAGGTAAATCAGGGCAGATGTTATTACTTCATCAAGTACCTAATATTCTTAGTGAGCGTGTTTTATTAGTGGGTTGTGGTAAAGAGCGCGAATTAGACGAACGTCAATATCGCCAAATTATCAGCAAAACAATTAGTACTCTTAACGAAACAGGTTCGATGGAAGCGGTATGCTTTTTATCTGAGCTGCATGTTAAAGGCCGCGATACCTACTGGAAAGTACGTCAAGCAGTAGAAGCAACACAAGATTGCTTATACAGTTTTAACGGTTTGAAAACTCGTAAAGAAGAAGCTCGCAGGCCATTACGTAAAATAGTATTTAATGTACCTACACGTCGTGAATTACCATTAGGTGAGCGCGCAATTAATCACGGTTTAGGCATTGCCGCCGGTATTAAGGTATGTAAAGACGTTGCCAATATGCCACCAAACATTTGTAACCCTGCTTATTTAGCCGATCAAGCACATAAATTAGCTGCTGAGCACGCTAAAGTGTCGACACATGTTGTCAATGAAGCTGAAATGGAAAGCTTAGGCATGGGCTCTTACCTTGCGGTAGGCCGAGGTAGCGTCAACGAGTCTCTAATGAGTGTAATGACTTATAATGGCGCGGGTGATGATTCAAAGCCAATCGTATTAGTGGGTAAAGGGTTAACCTTTGACTCAGGCGGTATTTCATTAAAACCTGGCGAAGCTATGGATGAAATGAAATATGACATGGGCGGCGCTGCCGGTGTGTTAGGTGCAATGAATTCATTAGCGCAGCTTGATTTACCTATTAACGTTGTCGCAATTTTAGCTGGCTGTGAAAATATGCCAGATGCTAACGCGTATCGTCCTGGTGATATCTTAACGACTATGTCGGGACAAACAGTTGAAGTATTAAATACCGATGCTGAAGGTCGCTTAGTGTTATGTGATGCACTTACTTACGTTGAACGTTTTGACCCTGAAGCGGTTATCGATGTAGCAACATTAACCGGTGCTTGTGTTATTGCCCTTGGCGCACATGCAACGGGTTTATTAAGCTCGCACAACCCTCTGGCGCATGAGTTATTAAATGCTTCCGATCAAAGTGGCGACAGAGCATGGCGCTTACCGTTATGGGACGACTATGCAGATCAATTAGAAAGCCCATTTGCGGATTTCACTAATTTAGGTGGTCGTGCAGCGGGTACTATTACCGCAGCGATTTTCTTGTCTAAATTTACCAAGAAATATCACTGGGCACATTTAGATATTGCCGGTACTGCATGGCGCGGCGGAGCGAACAAAGGCTCTACAGGTCGCCCGGTAAGTATGTTAACGCAATATTTAATAAACCGTAGTGGTCAGGAACAAGGCGAATAATGATGACGGCTCAAGTGATCTTTCATTTACTCAATGGCGCTAGCGATAGTGCGGATGAAGAAAGCGTAAATCAAAGCGCAGATCACCTTGAGCTTGCCTGTGTACAAGCCGCAGATTTATATAGAAAAAAACAACGAGTATTTATTTATGTCGACGATCAAAAGTCGGCACATCAAATAGATGAATTACTTTGGGCGTTCGATGCCCAAAGCTTTGTGCCACATAACTTACCTGGTGAAGGTTTGCATAGTGGTTCACCCGTTGAAATAAGTTGGCAAGCGCCAACCAACAATAGAAACGTATTAATTAATTTGTCGAGTAATGTCCCTGACTTTGCTCGCCAGTTTTCACAAATCATAGATTTTGTGCCTGAACAAGATGAGCTAAAAAAACAAGCCAGATTAAGATACCGTGGGTATCAACAATTAGGCTTTAGCGTTGAAACTTGTAAAGCCACCCAAGCAGCGTAATAAAAGACATACCATGGAAAAAACATTCAATCCTTCAGAAATCGAGCAATCTTTATATTCTTCTTGGGAAGAGAAAGGTTATTTTAGTCCTACTGGCGAAGGCGATGGCTACTGTATTGCCATTCCACCACCAAACGTTACTGGTAGCTTGCATATGGGCCATGCCTTTCAGCAAACTATTATGGATACGCTTATTCGTTACCAACGTATGCAAGGGCGTAATACCCTTTGGCAAGTAGGTACCGATCACGCTGGTATTGCTACGCAAATGGTGGTTGAACGTAAAATTAACGCCGAAGAAAATAAAACTCGTCATGACTATGGTCGTGAAGCGTTTATTGACAAAATTTGGGACTGGAAAGAAGAGTCTGGCGGTACTATTGGCACACAAATGAAGCGCCTTGGTAACTCAATTGATTGGACGCGCGAGCGTTTTACCATGGATGATGGCATGAGCAATGCCGTACAAGAAGTATTTGTACGCTTATTTGAAGATGATTTAATTTATCGTGGTAAACGTTTAGTTAACTGGGATCCAAAATTACATACCGCCATTTCAGACTTAGAAGTTGAAAATAAAGACAAGAAAGGCTTTATGTGGCATTTCCGTTATCCATTAGCGGATGGCGTAAAAACCCAAGATGGTAAAGGCTATATTGTTGTTGCCACAACTCGACCAGAAACTATGCTTGGTGATACCGGTGTTGCGGTAAACCCTGCAGATCCGCGTTATAAAGATTTAATTGGCAAGCAAATTTTATTGCCAATCGTTAATCGTTTAATTCCAATTGTTGGCGATGATCACGCAGATATTGAAAAAGGCACAGGTTGTGTAAAAATAACCCCAGCTCATGATTTCAATGATAACGAAGTAGGCAAGCGCCATGCTCTGCCTTTGATCAATATCTTCGATAAAGATGCCGCTATTTTAGCAGACGCTGAAGTGTATGACTCAAAAGGCGAGCTTTGTGATGCTTATGACTCTAGCTTACCAAGTGATTACGCTGGCTTAGACAGGTTTGCAGCACGTAAAGCGATTGTCAGTGAATTTGATCGTTTAGAATTACTTGAAGAAATTAAAGACCACGACTTAACCGTGCCATATGGCGACAGATCTGGTGTTGTTATCGAACCCCTACTTACTGACCAATGGTATGTACGTGTTGAAAAATTAGCAAAACCAGCCATTGCAGCCGTTGAAAATGGCGAAATTGAGTTTGTGCCGAAGCAGTACGAAAACATGTATTTTTCTTGGATGCGCGATATTCAAGACTGGTGTATTTCACGTCAACTTTGGTGGGGTCATAGAATTCCAGCTTGGTATGATGAAGATGGCAAAGTCTATGTTGGCAGAACAGAAGCCGAGGTGCGCGCTAATCACAAGATGGATGATTCAGTGGTATTGTCACAAGACAATGACGTACTAGATACTTGGTTCTCATCGGCACTTTGGACCTTCTCTACGTTAGGCTGGCCTGAAGATACTGAAGACTTAAAAAACTTCCATCCAACGGATGTGTTAGTGACTGGTTTTGATATTATTTTCTTCTGGGTTGCACGCATGATCATGATGACTATGCACTTCAACAAAGATGAAAACGGTAAAGCCCAAGTACCTTTTAAAAAGGTCTATGTAACCGGCCTTATTCGCGATGAAAATGGCGATAAGATGAGTAAATCAAAAGGTAATGTTGTTGATCCATTAGATATGATCGACGGTATTTCTTTAGACGATTTACTTGAGAAACGTACTGGTAATATGATGCAACCAAAACTTGCTGACAAAATTGCCAAGCTAACCAAAAAAGAATTCCCGAACGGCATTGAAGCACACGGCACCGATGCCCTACGCTTCACCTTAAGCGCTGTAGCATCAACCGGTCGTGACATTAGCTGGGACATGAAACGCTTAGAAGGTTACCGTAATTTTACTAACAAAATATGGAATGCCAGCCGTTACGTATTAATGAATACCGAAGAGCATGATTGCGGTAAAGATGGCGGCGAAATGCAGTTATCATTAGCCGACAGATGGATCATCGGTCAGTTCCAACAAACAGTGCAAACCGTTCATCAAGCATTCGACACCTTCCGTTTTGATATAGCTGCACAAGCGTTATATGAATTCACTTGGAATCAATTCTGTGATTGGTACTTAGAGCTTACTAAACCTGTACTGTTTAAAGGTAATGAAGCTGAGCAGCGTGGCACACGCCACACTTTGGTAACAGTACTAGAAGCATTGTTGCGTTTAATGCACCCTATTATGCCTTACATTACTGAAACTATTTGGCAACGTGTTGTGCCACTTACGGCGAAAACGGTAACAGTAGATAGCATTATGATGCAAAGCTTCCCACAATTTGATGAAAGCCAATTAGATGAGCAGGCAATCAGTGATTTAGAATGGGTTAAGAGCTTTATAGTAGCGATTCGTAATATTCGTGGTGAAATGGATATTGCGCCAAGCAAGCCGCTACCAGTATTTTTAAAAGGTGCTACAAGTGAAGATGTACGCCGCTTAAATGACAACGAACAGTTCTTAAGTGCACTAGCTAAGTTAGAAAGCATTGAAGTATTAAGCGACAGCAATGAAGGCCCTGCATCAGCAACTGCTGTTATTGGCGATATGAGTGTACTTATTCCTATGGCCGGCTTAATTGATAAAGATGCAGAGCTTGCACGTTTATCTAAAGCCATTGAAAAGCTTGAGAAAGATGTTCAGCGTACGCGCGGAAAACTAAGCAATGACAACTTTGTAAGTAAAGCACCACCGGCAGTTATTGCTAAAGAGCAAGAAAAGCTTAACGACGCAGAATCTATGCTAGCAACACTAGCAGAGCAAAAAATAACTATTGCTAATTTATAGTTAACTGTAGCTATCTAGTACTTAGTGCTAGGTAGCTCTTTAATAAATAAATAAATTGGATTTTAGTGACTGTTTTTTGTAAAGTGTTTGCTTATCAAAATAAAGTCACGATGACTCACTTTAATAATAATTTGAAATGGAAGTATTAACCTGATGAAAAGTTTAAGCCGCACCTGCTTATTCATTGTAACTTTAGTAGCTGCGCCTATAACATCAGTTTGGGCCGCTGAAGATACCGAATCTAAAAAGCCAGAACCTGTAAAGATTACTTCAGAAAACCTTGAAATTGAAACAACTGAATTCAAAATAGGTGAATCAAAAAATCCTGATTTAGAAAAAACTGAATTAAAAGCAGGTGAATTAGAAAAAGCTACCAAGACTGATCCAAAAGATGATCCCAAAGAGATCGAGTCTTCAATTGTTAAAGTGAAAACGGTTGAATCGACCACAGTAGAGTCAACCACAACAGCAGATATAGTGGTTAAGCCAATTAGCATACACATTCCTGGCGAGCCGAAATACTTTGATTGGATTTTATTAACAAATGGTGAGTTACTGAAAGGTGAAATCATCTCTATGTATCAAGATTCGATGGATTTTGATTCAGATGAACTAGGCTCTATCGATATTGATATGGATGATATCTCGGAGCTACGTGGTAGTGAAATTATGAGTATTCGTTTTAGCAATGATGAAGTTGTTGAAGGTAAGATGGTCATCAGTAATGGTAAAATGTCATTTATGGAGCGCCCTAACAAAGTTTTTAAAGCGAGCGATATTTTAGGTATAGCTGCATCGGAAGCAAGTGGTAAAAGTTTATGGGCTGGCGATGTTAGTTTAGGTGTTAACTATCGAAGTGGTAATACTGAAAAATTTGATTATAGTGGCCAAATTAAGCTTAGTCGCTTAACCGCTACCGATCGCATATTAATAAATACTGCTACAAACTATTCTAAAATAAAAGACGCCGAAACGGGCGAAGACGTTAGGACTATACAAAACACTCGTATTAGCGCCTCTTATGACTGGTTTTATTCTCGTAAGATATTCTTTCGCTTACCTGCTGTTGAATACTACACTGATGAATTCAAAAATATTGATTA
>NZ_JASJHF010000082.1:0-5068 GCF_033791185.1 Moritella sp.
TCGCCAAGCGGTAAGGCACCGGGTTTTGATCTCGGGATTCTGAGGTTCAAATCCTCATATCCCTGCCACTTCTTTCCATATTACTCCCCCATAAATACTTCTTTCCTAAATTCTAAATTCTAAATTCTAAATTCTAAATTCTAAATTCTAAATTCTAAATTCAGCATTTTAAATACACATGCAATTAACGCTGTAAATTTTAATACCTTAATTTCCCCAATTACTGATCCGCAACCTTAAATTTAACTTTATTTACTTATTATTTACATTTATGCTTAAGAAAATACCTCTTTTGGCCGATATCACATATGTATCAGTATTATTTTGTTACGATTAACCCTACTAATTAAAGTAGAATTAAAATACCAATAGCTATCAGTAAGTGGTTGAGCTCTTTTGGTTGGTTTCAGATGGGAAGAAACAATGTTAAAAAATGTCTCGATAACTAAAAAAATAAACTTAGCACTGAGCAGTCTCTTTATACTGATCCTCGCCATTTCTGCGCTATCGCAAAGTAAACAAGAAACGGCCTTGGTTTTATCTATTTTAGAACAACAAGCACATGAACAAGCTGATACTTACTTTGATAGTTTAAATACCATGATGCTCACCGGTAGTATCGGCCAACGTGAAACCTTGCGTCACAAGATGCTCGAGAACGATAACATCGCCGATATCCGAGTAATCAGAGCCGACAAGGTTAATCAACTGTATGGTCCGGGGTTAGCCAGCGAGCAAATCCAAGATGATTTTGACCGCCGCGCACTTGCCGGTGAAGATATCAGCCAAGTTATTAGCACTCAAAATGGTGACACTTTACTGCTCACCAAACCACTTATTGCGTCTAAAAATTACCGCGGCACAGATTGCACGGCTTGCCACAATGCTAAAGAGGGTGATGTACTCGGTGCTGTCAGACTTGAATACTCGCTTAGCCACTTTTACCAACAAGTACAACAAAACATTTTACGTTCAAGCGCAATCTTAGCGGTGGTATTATTTGCCGGTTTATTACTGACGTTATTTATCATTCGTAAAATAATCCTACAACCTATCAGTGAATTGACCGATAGCATGGAGTTAGCCAGTGATACTCAAGATGTGACGACATTAATTGAAGTAAAAAATCATGACGAAATAGGCCGTATGGTCACCGCCTTTAATTACATGATGAGTAATTTTCATTATAGCCTGACTCATGTACTCAATACCGCTGAGCAGTTAGAAGATATATCGACAAAGCTCAGCACTGCATCAACACAAACCTACAACTCTGCCAATCAACAGAAACAAGAAGCTGCAACTATCAACGCCAGTATCACCACAATGCAGACCCAGGTTGAAGATATTAAAGCCAAGACGAGCATGACAACAACAGCATCCGCACAGGCGGCATTACAAACCGATAAAGGGAATACTTTAGCCAGTGCCACCATTGATGAGATCAGTATGCTGACAACGCAACTTGATCACGTCGTCGATAAAATGCACCTACTGGGCGAACAAACTAATAACGTGACCAAGATATTAGGGGTGATTAACTCAATTTCAGAGCAAACAAACTTGTTGGCGCTGAACGCCGCTATCGAAGCTGCTCGTGCTGGTGAAAGTGGCCGAGGCTTTGCAGTGGTTGCTGAGGAAGTGCGTGCATTAGCGATTAAGACCAATAATTCAACCAAAGAAATACAAACCATTGTTAGTTCATTGATTGAAACATCAAACAGCTCGTTTGCAGCGATGGATACGGCCAAAGTAACTGCGGCAGCAGGGGCAATAAAAGTATCGCAGTTAGCCGACATGTTGAATGAGATCGCACGAGAAATGCAGGACATCAATCAATTAAATGATTCCGTTGCCAAATCATCGGCCACTCAACAAACCCTAACAACGGATATTCAACACAATATTGAAACTATCGCCGTCCACTCAGATGAAACAACAGTCGTTGCAACACATGCAAGTAGTATCAGTCAAGAGTTACTCAGTCATTCGACCGAGCTGCTGGCGAAAGTAAAAGAATTTAAATTAAGCTAAAGCGTTATGCGATTGGTTAACTTAAACCAATCGCATAACGTAGCGCCTGACGTTTTAACGGTCCGGCGCGATGTGCGACAGCCAATCCAAGATTACGTAATATCTTCGCGGGTGCGGAGTTATTACTAAATACCGAATAAAACAGATCCATACTGGTTTGCATTAATAGGTTATCTGGCTTGCGTGTGCGCTGGTATTTATTTAGCAACACTTCACTATCCCAGGCTTCGCCTTCAATGACTGCACTGCGAATTAACTCACATAATACATTCACATCTTTAAAGCCGATATTAACGCCCTGCCCTGCCAATGGATTAATGGTATGCGCCGCATCACCAAGCAAGGCCACGCGACCTTTAAAATATTGTTGGGCATGACGTCGTGTTAACGGAAACGAACCGTGATTGGTGATCTCGAATTCACCGATGAGATCGGGAAAGTGTTTTTGTACTTCTTTTTTCAGTTCGGCATTGGATAACTTACTGAGATAATTGATTTGCGCCGTTTGATGATACCAAACCAACGATGCTTTATGACCTGGTAATGGTAATAACGCCATCGGCCCCGTTGGCGAAAACTCTTGCCAAGTAACATCCTGCTGCGGCTGCTCAGTATCAATATTAATTAACATGCAGCTTTGACGGTAATCCCAACTGCTAATACCAATATGCGTCTGTTGACGAATAATCGAGTTAGCCCCATCGGCTGCAAGGACTAACTTAGCACGTAGTTTAGCGCCTGATGTTAAAGTAATTTCAGCATGTTCACTGCTTTGTTCTAAGGTTGCCACTTTTTCAGGACACATCAGTTGTACATTATCGTGACGTTGCATGGCTTCGAGCAAGCCTAATTGGATCACGCGATTTTCAATAATGTAACCTAATTTATCGTAACCAATATCGCTTGCATGGAATTTAGTCTCGCAACCACCTTGATCCCAGGTTTCCAAGCGACGATAAGGACAAAGACGCATTTCTCTGATGTTTGACCAAGCACCTGTAGCAACAAGTAGCTGCTGCGAAGCCAGACTGATCGCAGATACACGTAGATCCATCGGTTGTTCAAATGAAAAAGCAGGTGGTGTTTGCGCTTCAATTACCGCAATTTTAAGTCCCGAGGGTGCAAGTAAATTAGCAGTACTTGCACCAACCATCCCACCTCCAACAATAATTACATCAAATTCCTGCATCGCGTTTCCTGAACCGTTTAAGGATAAATTCTTATCGAATCAGAATTCTACCAAGCTTTACGCCGGAATGATTGCTTTGTACAACGAAAATTACAGTAAATTTATGCACAGATGCATAGATAACGTCTAGTCAACAGACTATTAAGGCAGTAGAATACGCGATCTTCTGTGTGTTCTCACACATAGCAATACATATTAAAGAGCAACGTGGATAATGAGTAAAAAACTGCACATTAAAACCTGGGGCTGCCAGATGAACGAATACGATTCATCAAAAATGGCAGATTTGTTAAATGCCGAGAATGGTTTTGAACTGACTGAAAACCCAGAAGAAGCGGATGTACTTCTATTAAATACCTGTTCAATCAGAGAAAAAGCCCAAGAGAAGGTGTTCCACCAATTGGGTCGTTGGAAAAAACTAAAAAAACGTAATCCTAAATTAGTGATTGGCGTAGGTGGCTGCGTAGCATCACAAGAAGGTGCTGAGATTCAGAAGCGTGCCCCTATTGTAAACTTGGTATTTGGTCCACAAACCTTACACCGTTTACCTGAAATGATTAACGATGCACAAGCGGGTAAAAAAGGCCTGGTTGATGTTAGTTTCCCTGAAATTGAGAAATTCGATCGTTTACCTGAACCCCGTGCCGAAGGTGTATCTGCATTCGTTTCTATCATGGAAGGCTGCTCGAAATACTGTACGTTCTGCGTAGTTCCTTATACCCGTGGCGAAGAAGTAAGTCGTCCACTTGACGATATCTTATATGAGATCGCACAGCTGGCAGAGCAAGGTGTACGTGAAGTTAACCTACTCGGTCAAAATGCCAACGCATACCGTGGTGAGATGCACGACAATGATATGTGTTCATTTGCCGATCTGTTACGTTATGTAGCGGCGATTGATGGTATCGACCGTATTCGTTATACCACCAGCCACCCAATTGAATTCACTAGCGATATCATCGAAGTATATCAAGATACACCGGAAGTTGTGTCGCACTTACATTTACCAGTACAATCAGGTTCAGATCGTATTTTAACTTTGATGAAACGTGCGCACACTGCGATTGAATATAAATCATTGATCCGTAAACTGCGTAAAGCACGTCCTGGTCTAGTGATGAGTTCAGACTTCATTATTGGTTTCCCCGGTGAAAGCAAGCAAGACTTCGCTGATACCATGAAACTGATTGAAGACATCGAATACGATATCAGCTTCAGCTTCATCTACAGCGCCCGTCCTGGTACACCTGCTGCAGATTTACCTGATGATGTATCATTAGAAGAAAAGAAAGAACGTTTGAAAATTTTACAAACACGTATTAGCCAAATGTCACAAAAAATTGGTCGTGATATGGTTAATACTACGCAACGTATTTTAGTCGAAGGTCCATCGAAGAAAAACATCATGGAACTCACTGGTCGAACTGAAAACAACCGCGTGGTTAACTTCGAAGGTTCACCGGATCTAATCGGTACCTTTGTTGATGTCGACATTGTTGATGTATTCCCTAACTCTATCCGTGGTGTGTTTATCCGCGGCGAAAATGAGATGGGTTTACGTAGTGACGTTAAACCAAGCGAGATCTTGGCACGTACTACTAATCAACCGAATGAGCTAGGTGTTGCTAAGTTCAACCCATAAGAGCTAGACTTAGAGCCATTAATGATCGTTAATGGCTCTGCCTAATGAGACTATTTTGAATCAAAATACGACAACGCTCGATATATTTTTAGAACCAGCAGACGGCGCACGATTAGCCCATTTGTGTGGCCCATTTAATGACAACCTCAAACAACTTGAACGTCGTTTAGAAGTTGAAATTACTTATCAAAATTATCTATTCC
>NZ_JASJHF010000083.1:0-52577 GCF_033791185.1 Moritella sp.
CTAGAAATAATCCCCATGAATGGGTTTACGGCGTGTCGAACGTCTTTAACCAATGCGGCATATTACCGCATTGATTAACGAGTACTATTTATCAGTACTATTTACCCGTTAGGATTATTGACCTGAAAGCATAGTCGCTAAGTCAGTTTCAACGTTGCCAACACTGCGCATATCAAAGTTATCTTGCAGCGCTTTGATTAAGTTGTCAGTTAAGAACGCAGGAGCAGTTGGGCCGGTATAAATACCTTTGATACCTAAAGCGAATAAGGTTAATAACACCACAATTGCTTTTTGCTCGAACCAAGATAAAACAATGCTTAATGGTAATTCATTCACACCACAATCAAACTCTTCAGCCAGTGCTAACACTAATTGAATTGCAGAATAAGTATCGTTACATTGGCCAACATCTAACAGACGTGGGATACCATTGATATCGCCAAACTCTTTCTTATTGAAACGGTATTTACCACAAGCGAGGGTAAGTACTACAGAATCTTCAGGGGTATTAACAGCGATATCAGTGAAGTAGCTACGCTCTTCTTTATCACCATCACAACCACCAATTAGGAAGAAGTGTTTGATGTTGCCCGCTTTAACTTCTTTGATAACTGCAGGAGCAGCTTCCATTAGTGCGTTACGACCAAAACCAACCGTGATCATGTGTTCGATTTCTGTGTGCGCGATACCGTCTTGTGCTAATGCACATTCGATAACTTGCGAGAAATCATCGCCTTCAATATGCACAACACCAGGCCAACCCACGATGCTACGGGTAAATAGACGGTCTGCGTATTGACCTACGTTTGGATTGATTAGACAGTTAGATGTCATCACAATTGCGCCAGGGAAGTTAGCAAATTCTTTTTGCTGATTCTGCCAAGCGCTACCAAAGTTACCAACTAAGTGTGGGTATTTGTTTAGTTCAGGGTAACCGTGAGCAGGTAACATTTCACCATTGGTGTAAACGTTGATGCCTTTACCTTCAGTCTGTTGCAAGATTTTTTCTAAATCATGTAAGTCATGACCAGAAACAAGAATACATTTCCCCGCAACTGGTTTTACGTTTACTTGTGTTGGTTGTGGGTGACCAAAGGTATTGGTTTCACCACGGTCTAGAATTTCCATGATGCGGTAGTTTAATAAACCAATTTGCATTGATGTTTCAAGTAGCGCATTGGCATCTGTCGGTTCAGTACCTAAGAATGCCATGATTTGATGGTATTCAGCGCAGATTGATTCTTCACTCTGACCAAGTACATGAGCATGTTCCATGTATGCCGCTGCACCTTTAAGGCCGTAAAGACATAATAGACGCAAGCCAATGATGTCTTCGTGTAACTCTTCGTGACCACGGTTAACCGCTGCTTCTGGTGCGAAGTTCATGATTTCTTCAGCTGTGCTTGGTAATACAAACTGCGCTGCTGGCGATAATTCAGGTAATGTATCACCAGCGGCTGCAGCGGCTGCCATTACTTGGGTGCTTAATTGGATCTTGTAACGCTCAGCAATTTCAGTGTATTCAGTAATACGCTCTGGTACAAAGTTGACGTTAGTTAATGTAGAGAAGAATGCACGTGGTGCCCAAGCATCAATTTCAGCGTCGATGATGTCATATTTACGCGCTAGCTCTGCCCAGAAAGACACACCTTGAAGATTAAATACGAGTATATCTTGTAGGTCCGACACATCTGCCGTTTTACCACACATACCTTGCGTATAAGAACAGCCTTTAGCCGTTGGTGTTTGAACAGTTTGCTCACATTGAATACAGAACATTTAAGACTCCATTATAATTATATTATTGATATCGAATTAACGATGATCTCGGAATCTATATTGCATCTAACGTGCCAACTTTTATCTTGTTGATATTTATGGTTTTTATGTTTTTCCTACACTAGGTTTGATGTACTAACTACAACGTTGCTGATGTAATTAGTACATCATTCTTTATTTGCTGACTTTATACTAACTCTGCAGCGCGTAATGTTTTCGTTTCAATACCAAGCTTTTTGCCCATTTTGTATAAATTACCGCGATCCATTTGTAAAAACTCGGCTGCTTGCGCCCATACAAAGTTAGATTGCTGGAGGGCGTGGGAAATAAGCTTGGTTTGATAGCTTTCGACTGCGCCACGTAGCTCAAATGAGGTCGTGGGCAGATCATTTGGTTTGGTTTCGGCATGGTATGAATAAGTATTACTTACTTCATCAGATAAGTGTTGTTGCTGGATCAAGCTTTGTTGTGCTTGAATCGCCCGTAAGCCTGCTCGCATTAAGGTATGCTCTAATTCTCGTACATTACCAGGCCAACTGTAATGGATTAGCGCCGCTAAGGCTTGTGGGTGTAATTGTAATTTTTCTACATTGAATTGAGTACGAACACGATCAAGTATGTAGCCGGATAATACCGCTATATCGCCTTGTCTGTGGCACAGCGGTGGTACCTTAATTGGGAAGACATTTAAGCGGTGGTATAGGTCACTGCGAAAACGACCGGCTGCGACCTCTTCGGTTAACTCGCGGTTAGTTGCCGCGATAATGCGGACATTAATGATTAAATTGTTATCAGCACCAACACGCTGTACTTCGCCTTGTTGGATCACACGCAGTAGTTTAGCTTGCATTAACAGCGGTAATTCACCAATTTCATCTAAGAAAATAGTGCCGCCATCCGCTAGCTCAAATTTACCTGCACGGTTACTGGTCGCGCCGGTAAATGCCCCTTTGATATGACCAAACAATTCACTCTCAGCAAGGCTTTCTGGCAAGGCGGCGCAGTTTACGTAAATCATCGGCTTGGTGGCTCGTGATGAATTTGAGTGTACCGAATGAGCGACAAGTTCTTTACCTGTGCCTGTTTCACCGCTGATTAGCACTGCATAATCCGAGTAGGCAACCATGCTGATATTATCACGCAGGGTTTGCATTTCAGGACTGATACCCACTAATTCGCCGCCTTTGTTGCGCGCTTCTTGGATCAGTACTTGATTCATGTTTTGCTGTTGACGATGGCTTTTACGCAGGGCTTCAACTTGATTTACATTTCTAATTGTCGCTGCGGCTAGCGCAGCAAAGGTCGCCACGGTAATATCATCAATGCTATTGAAAGCCCCGACCTGCATCGCATCTAGGGTGATAAGTCCGACTAAATGATCTTCGACATATAAGCTACAACCCATGCAGTCATGCACATCAATCGAGCGGTTTGGATCATTCTTTAATAAACCATCAAACGGATCGGGTAAAGTTGAACTGGCGGGAAATCGCACTGGCTCACGGCTGGCTAAAATAGCCTGCAGGCGAGGGTGCTGTTGTGGGTCGAATCGTTGTCCTAATACTTCATCGGATAAACCATTAACTGCAGCAGCAGACAACAAACCTGAATCATTTAGAATAAACAACGCACTGGCATCGCAAGGTAAAACGGATTGTAGGGACTGCATTAAACGCTGGTAATGATGCCCTGAAGGTAAGTTTAAATTGAGATCGAGTGCAATTTGTAACATCGCTTGATCGAGAGTTGTTTGCATACAAAAACCTTAATACCGAGAATGATGTGATTTTTACATCACTATCGAATAGGTGTAAATTGAAATGTGTATTTGATAAGTGGTTTATTGATCTGGATTAATTTTTAAGCTTCTCGATACTTTTTCGCCGCGCGATTAAAGAGTTCTCTAAACCACTTGTGCGTGGCGTCATTGGTTCGTGATGAATGCCAGTAAATGGCTACTTTGACTGGTTCTTGTAAGAAATCAGCGTCGAGCTGTTTGAGGTTGTGGATGTGAATATATTTATCCACCAGTTTTTGTGGCAACAAAGCAATGTAATCACAGCGCTCAATCACGGGAAGCATTTCCATGATACTGCTGGCTTGCCAAGCGACACGACGTTTACCGAGTATGCTTTCATCTTTAAGGCCGCGCCCTAATAAATAGCCGCCTTTTTTCTCAAATTGAGAATGGGTGACGTGACTTTCAAATAAAAACTGTTCAGGTGTGATCGCGTTACCGGTCAGCCTTGGGTGATCTTCTCGACACATCACACTCAAAGTATCTTCCATTATCACTTTAGAGCGTAACTGTGAGCTTTGGTTTGAGTAGGCTTCGATAATCAAGTCACACTGTTGTGAACGCAGTATATTGCTGTGGTCGTGACTGTATAAAGGTTCAACTTTGACGCTCGCTAGAGGGGCCTCTTGACTCATCAGTGCTGATAGTTCTGGCAATATAGTGAAGCCAAATACGCTGAGTGAGGAAATCACAAATTCTTTATCGCACAGTAAGGGGTCAAACTTTTTGAATTCCGGCAGCATATACGCGATATTTTCGACAGAACTTGCCAGAGTCGGGTAAATGTCTAATGCAAACTGTGTGGGTTCAACGCCACGGCTACCGCGGATAAACAACGGGTCCTTAAACACTTCTTTTAATCTCGTAACACCTTGGCTCACTGCCGATTGGCTGATGCCCAAGCGTTTTGCTGCTTCGGTATAGCTTTTCTCTTCAACAATTGCGACAAATGTGGGAATTAAACTGTAATCTGAATGCTTCATCTCTTACCCTTTTTATAAAATAGCGCAACTGACATAAGTTAACTTATATCATATATCACTTAACTTCTGCATTTTTTAGTTACGATAGCCTCATTAAATATGTCTAAACATTTAACGAGGCTTAATATGAAACGCTCTATTATTAGTTTATCTGTACTGCTCGCGACTTCTCTTTCAAGCATTGCATTAGCAGATGATAACCATCAGCACCGTTTTGACGGCGTTAATGTCGATATCCCAACACTCTCTCACGATTATTATTTAGGTGAAAACTCGGGTGCAACGCATTTCTGGCATGGCGATACCAAAGACATGACCTTTACCCGCACTGGCGGTAATGATGCTTTTGATGCGAAATCTGACAAGGTTCACCCACAGTTAACCGCGCATTCACAAAAGATGGATAAAGGTATTTTTACTTATAAAAATAAATTCTTCCAGATTTATGGCTATGGTTTAACTTCACCGATGATTGTTGATGGTGATAATGGTTTATTAATCCTTGATCCCGTTGAGTCAGTCGACAAAATGCAATTGGTCATGGCAGACTTTCGTAAAGTAACCGGTAATAACAAACCTGTTGCGGCGATTATGTATTCACATTGGCACCCAGATCACTACGCTGGTGTACGTGGTATTAAAGGCGCTGAAAACGCTAAAATTATCGCCCATGAAACTTTTATGGAAAACGTTGTTAAAGGCTCGATGGGCGGAACTGGTCCAGCGCTTGGCTTTCGTGTTGATTACTCGTTAGGTACCTTGCTTAATGTTGAAGAAGATGGCCGTATTAACGGTGGTCTAGGGCCTGACTTTGAAATTCGTGAGCACAGTCTGATTAAGCCAAATACCTTAGTTGAAGGTAAGTTTGGCAAGCTAGACATGGAAATCGAAGGCATAAAGGTGGAGTTCCAGCACGTACCTTCTGAAGCATCTGATGAGATCACTGCTTACTTCCCTGAATTTGACATGTTGTTTGGTTCTGAAGTTATTCAAGGTGAAAGTTTCCCGAATCTGCATACTATTCGTGGCACGCAATATCGTGACCCAAGCATCTGGTTCCCAGGTGTTGATATGTTACGTGAATACAACGCTAACACGATGATGGTATCACATGGTCGTCCTGTAAACGGTGCCAAGCATGTTGATGACACATTAACGTCATACCGTGATGCGATCCAGTTTACTTATGATCAATCAATCAAAGCGATTAATGATGGTGCGACGCAAGAAGATTTAATTCGTCAAATCAAACTACCTGCACACCTAGTTAACCACCCATGGTTAGGTGATTTCTATGGTTCGATTCGTCATGCTGCAAAACAAATATTTGTTGGTGAAATGGGGTGGTTTGATGGTGATCCGACAACACTAAACCCAACTTACTCGGTAGAGGCATCAACACGCTACGTCAACATGGTTGGCGGTAAAGAGAAGATGATGGAGTTTGCCATTGACGCCTGTGATAGCGGTGATTATCAGTGGTGCGCAGAATTGGCAACACATGCAATTCGTATCGATTTAGACGATATGGCTCCGCGTGAACTAAAAGCAACAGCACTGCGTGAACTGGCTTACCGTGAAACCAACAACAATTGGCGTAATTGGTACTTAACCTCGGCACAAGAGCTTGATGGTAGTATCGATTACTCTAAAAAAATCAACCTGCAAGCACCTGACTTGATGGCTGAGTTTGAACCAGCACAATTGGTTAGCGCGATGCGTTTTGGTTTGAATGCACAGCGTAGTCAAGATAAGCACTTCACTGTTGCGTTTGAATTTGCTGATACTAACGAGACCCATGCACTTGAAATTCGTCGTAGTGTTGCGCAATTCCATCAAGATTTTGCAGGCCAACCTAAAGCAACCGTTAAGCTAACTAAAAATGTATTCCTAGGATTACTGGTTGGTAAAGTCGATTTTGTTGAAGCTGTTAAACAGGGTTACATCCAAGTCGAAGGCGATGCGAAAGCGGTGCCTGAGTTCTTCAGTTTATTCGATAAGCCTGCGGAGTCTCCAAAAATCACACTTCGTTAATTAGTTCTGGAAATGAATAACCCCGGGTATGCCTGCAATCTACATCCGTTGGCATACCCAAGTTTAGGAACGAGACGATGAAAAAAAGAGTAGTTAGCACATTATCGGTGATGTTTTTCAGTTGTAATCTCGTGGCATTTAACGCGTTCGCCTGCGGTGGTGATATCGACATGAGTGTGCCGCATATTCATGATGAAAATGGCTTACTTATCGCGATAGAAAATGCCAATAGCAGTCAATTAAATCAGCCTGCACTGAAAGACATAGATATATATCAGATTTTTTCAGGTGAACTGTCACGCAATAAAGACGTTCATCAGCATGGCAAGACGCATTAACCTCGCAGCATATTGAGAACTCAAAAATTGAGAACTAAATAGGAAATAATATGAACATCTTAAAAAGTATTTATCGAGTAATCGCGATAATTTTTAAAGTTTTATTTAAGTTTACCTGCTTCATGTCCTTGATGCTTTGCGGCGCTTATTTACTGGCGCCACTCGGTACGATTAATTCTAAACAGATAGATTTAAGCACCTTCACTAACACGCCTAATGACACCATGATGGTCGTTTTTAATTCAGAGTATTTTAGTGGTTACCTGTTTGCCGTTACCCTCGCGGTGGTTATTTTTGTTGTCTATCTACTCTGGCAGCTGCACGAAGTTGCCGTACATAAAGCGCAGGAACAAAATAGTACTCATATCCAATTGGTGTTTGCGCTATCACTGTGTGGCTTGTTTATACACAAAGCTTGGTGGGTGCTTGCCATTATTATTGCGTTTGCGAATTGGCAACATATCGGTGCTTCACTGACCAACATTATTAAAAATGGCTTAGCGACAAAAAACAACAAAGCAGGAGCCGATGAGGTGAATACGCTGATAAATAAAGATGCGAAATCACATTAATTAGGCCTGTAGATTTACAACCAGAATAAAAGGGTAAGACAATGAAAGAAATAATAATTCCGTATATCCTACTGATGTGGGTATTAGTTTCTACCGGCGCGATAAAGTGGTCTTTAAAAAGTGCGGTGTGGATAGTGTTTGGTGGTGTATTTATTTTAGTTATATTAGGCATTATGTCACGCTTGTGGGCGCCTGTAGATTTAACCTATTCATCAACAGTAAAAGCACCTCATGCGGTATTGTCACCATTATTTGGTGAAGAGATTGACCAAGTTTTTGTAGAACACAATCAGGTGGTTAAAAAAGGCGCCATTATTTATACCCTAGTGGACACCAATTCTGCTGCGGATATAGAGAAAATTAAAGCCTCTATTGTGAAACAACAAGAGTCAATTTCGCAAATGCAGCGCGATTTGAAACGAGCGAAAAAGTCACCTGAGATATTTAAATTTAGAGATATTGAAAAATTTGAATCTGATTTAAAAGTTGCTAATGCGTCGCTACTTTCGCTGGAAGCCGATTTAGACAAAACGTTATTTGTGCAAAAAAGAAAAACGGTTCGAGCGCCTTTTGATGGACAAATTGCAGTGGTTAATATCGCCGATGGCAGTCGTATTGGTAATATGCATATTTATGATACCTCGAAGAAGTTTGTAGAAATGCGCATCTCTGATCAAACCTACCGTTACGTAGAACCGGGTCAATTTTCAGAGTTTTATGTCGATGCTTATCCTGGGGAAATATTTCGTGCAAAAGTACATAGCTTTACCGCGGGTACAGGTGAATCATCTATCTCTCCGATACAAGGTCCGCAGAGTGTAAGGCAACATGTAGGCGCAAATACCAGTGCGCACGGTCGTACAGTGATACTTGAAATTGTTGAACCTGATGGCAAAATAATTCCAATTGGTGCGACGGGCTCTGCTTGGATTGCAGCTAAAAAACCACATGCTTTCTTTGGTTTTATTGATGTGATTGGTGCAGCGACGGTACGCTTACATTCGTACAAGTCTTATTTAAATGCGATATAAAACAGATGCCTAAAAAAAGTCTTAAAGCACTGTCATAAAAACATCTCTAAAACACCGCCATAAAAAGTGCAGACGAGATATTCATCGCTAAGTTGGATATCTCTGTGCACTGATGTTATTTTAAGTTGTTTATAGCTATGTATATTACGTGTCTGTTTAATACATCTCTGTATAATGCAGCCCTGTTAATAATCGAAATATAGGCATCGTGAGTGATGACAAACACAGGACTTGGTTGTGCTAAATTTACCTTTGCAGTATATCTAGCAAATACGCCGAACATGTTGGAATACCAAGACATAAGCAGCGTTAATTCACTCGTCAGTGGTGAAGTGAATGCTATCGGTCAAGCCTGTGGCAATGGCTGGCGTAAAGTCTTTAACGTCTATGCAAAACTCTTGTATGCATTAAATCCCGCAGATTTTGACTTTGCACAGCGTGCGCCGACTTGGCAGCAGTATCGTGATAGTTATTTGTTGCAAAGGGGCAGTGCAACAGCCTTGTTATTTAGCCCGCCAGTACTTAATGCAAATATCCAGACTATTCACATTATCTGTGGGCGCACTTATGCCAAGCAGCTATTAGCATCCGGTGAATTACAGGTTAACTTAATTTGGTTAGATGACGAATTTGCGATTGATGTAAAAAACCGTTTAGTTGTCTGCCCCTATTTTGATTACCGACAGTTATCCAATATCAAAATTGAACGGCTGTCGGTGATGCTGAGTGGGCTAGTTCGGAAGTAGCTCGGAAGTCGTTAGGAGATAGCTTTTTTAAATAGCGTTTTACTGCCTTTAAAGACACGCTTAAATTGTTCTGACGTGCTGCTATTGCTACTTTCTAAACGCTGTCGATTACGTTGTACGTTAATGCTGTTATCGACATTCTTAGCAATCAGTTGTTCTACGCTTTCTTGCCCCCATTGTTGCGATCCTGATGAAAACGAAGTTGGAATGATGCTATCCAAATTAAGCAGTTTTTGGTTGTAGTCAATGGCTTTATTAATGGTGGTCACTTTGGCTGAATCGGATAGGGTTAAATCATACGGTGGTGACCACTCCCCCAAAGGTTTTAACTTATCCACTTGGTTTAGAATACCGGTAATAACCGGTTTTTTACGATGCAAGTTATCCTTGTTGGCGTAAAAATCCTCTAAGCTGAGCATAAATTGGCGATCAAGTTGTCGTGATGATTGATTTGCTTTTAGCACCCACAACACCATATCTGCATTAATGACGTGTTTAAGGATGGTTTTATTGGTTTTGTCATTGCCATCAAGCCCCGGTAAGTCGACAAGATTAAGTACTTCAACATCACCCACCGCACAGCTGTAAACATTCACCGCATTGGTTGAAGGTAACGCGCTGACTTCGGCATCAAGCGCCCCTTTAATGGTATTAATCAGTGATGATTTACCCGCACTAATTTGCCCGATAACGGCAATGCGTAAAGGCTCCAGTGGCTTAGGTTCACTTTGCTCATCTTCCACTGCGATGGTACTTTTCTTAATGTCTTTATCTTCAACCGAAAAGCGGCCACTGTATAAATCAATGGAAACGGCAGCAACTTCTTGCAAAAATGCTCGTTTCATATTGAGTTGTAAGTTATCCCCGACGTTACCGGCAATATCGCCGAGCAACTTATTGCGGACTTCTTTAGTGATAGCTGCAACAGGGTTGATAAATTGATAAACGCGATAGGCTTTACTGAGTAAGTCCGCCGCTTGTTTTCCGGTGGCAATTTTGTCTTGATGATCAAAAGCAAACTTGAGGTGCGAGAGTTTAATGTTTTCGACAAAAGGCACGTTCTCTTTCAGGACCACGCGATAGCGTCTGCTCACTTCTTCGAGTAGTTTTAGACCGTCAGTGACAGAGAATTGCAGATCTCCGCGAGAAAATTCTTGTGCTGTCGTGTTGGCAATAGCTAAGCCATGGCTTTTTAAGGAACTCCACGCATCTTCTTCGGCTAATCGCGATTCAATGTTTTGATTAAGGCGCTGCCAAATCGCATTTTCAGCTTCTGACCAATCTGCAGATGCTTGAACAAGACTGTCTTCGCTCACTTTAAATGTAGCCACTTTAGCGTTTGCTTTTCGGCGTAACAGTAACAGCGGAATATAGAATAAGAAAAAGCTAGCGACCAGTGCAATGGCAAAATGTAAGGTGTACCCATATTGAATTATGGCGTATAGACCAAAACCACACAGTACCAATAGAGGCAGTAATATGGCGAGCGTAAGAACGGCGGTTACACCACTGGAAAGCTTATCTAACTGGGTCAGGCTGTTTTTAACGCGTCTCACTTTTCGCTACCTCTTTAATATTTGCTAATGCGTCTTTGTATATATCCTGCATATCTTTATTCGATACGGTTTCGCCTTTGCTTTTATGGTACATGTATTTACAGGCGGCGCGACCAATGGCATAGGTTGATGCAAAGCTGATAACGGCAGCGGATGCGCTCCCAACGGTTTGTCCATATGCTGGAATTAACTTAACTAGTTGGCGAATGCCTAATTTGGATGCGTACTGCAGCGCAAAGCCTGAGCCTAAGGTGCTAATAAACTCACCAAATGCGCGTTTATCCCAAGTAATCCCGTATTGATTAGCGAGGCTGTGTAGCATTTTAGCTTGGATACTTGGTACGGCCACAAGGCCAACCGCGGGGATGGCATCAGCAGCGCCTGCAGAACCTGCATACCAGAGTACTTCAGTTTTTAGTTTTTGAAAATTAGCACTTTCGGTACCCGCATGTTGCTGTTCATTATTAAACTGCTGGATGATAGGTAATAGTTCCGTTAACTGGTCTTTTAATGTGGAGATACCAAATGTATCCCCGTTGGCGAGTTCGAAATCGACTTCGACATACGGGATCTCATTTCCCCATGTTTTTTCTAACTGCTGTTGGTTGTATTGTACGGTTTTGATTTGTTCATCAACACTAAGCTGTTTCACTGCAGTGTGCACGATTAAAATTTGTTTGATTGAACCTTGTTTTTTAATCTTTTTAAGTGCATTGATAACATCGCGTTGCTCTGGTTCTTCGGCTTTAGCGATGATAAGTAAGGCATGACCTTGTTGCGCGCTGACGTCGATATCTTCTGTTGGGTCGTAATTGGCCTCAGACAAACCGCGAGTATCAAGAAACCGGAGAAGGGGCGTTGCTTTAGGATAGCTGTAAGCGTGTGATGTCATGGTACAAGGTTCGAAGCCATTACCGACCTCTACGTCACTATCCCCTGTGATAGTTTGGATCAGTGAGGACTTGCCTGCGCCAGTTTTACCTAATAACCACAATGTCGGTAAGTAGGTATTTTGATATGCGAACGCTTTTTCTATATCC
The DNA here is from genome assembly GCF_033791185.1 of Moritella sp. GTDB lineage: Bacteria > Pseudomonadota > Gammaproteobacteria > Enterobacterales > Moritellaceae > Moritella. Next base: position 11,878 of record NZ_JASJHF010000083.1, read on the forward strand.
GGATTTGCACTTGGGCTAATGAATTTTTTAATGGCATCAAACATAAAATAAGTGCTCTTTGGTCGTGGTGAGAGGTATTGACTATAATCTGAGTTAAAATATGATAGAAAAATTATGAGCATAATGCAGCATACAAAAAATAGCGGCTATAACCAAGAGTTGTTATTCCCAGTGCTATAATTATTTTTAAGATATGAAAAGGAAAGAAACCATGGTCGATAACCAAGCTTGTTTATCCCGTTCACAGCAAAAAGTTATCGATCTGGATAAATGGCAGCAAACGGTTGATCTTATTGCTGAGCTGTTTGGCTCGGCATGCGGCACGATTGTGCAATTACGCCAGAATGAATTTAATGTGGTTGTTGCGAGTCAAAATGAGGATAATTTTCTGTCTCGTAATGACTCATGGTCATGGGATCTTAATAGTTTTTGTCGCAAAATTATCGAAACTAAGAAAGCGCTTAATGTACAAGAGGCGCTTTCTGACGCTGATTGGAAGTTGTCGCCACCTGTTGTTGAAGGTAAAATACGCTCTTATTGTGGCCTGCCGATATTTTGGCCCGATGGTGAATTGTTTGGCACTATCTGCATTATTGATATTAAAGCAACAGAACATTCATTAACATTAATTAAATTACTTGAACAGTTTTGTCGGTTAATTACTGCAGATTTAAAAATGTTACGTGATTACCAAGAGATCCGTGATTTAGCGTTAACGGATGAATTAACAGGTATTCACAACCGTCGAGGTTTATCTTTTTTAGGCGAGCAACGGATCAAAGAAGCGCGACGTGCTAAACAAAACATTGGTTTTGTTTATATTGATATTGATCATTTGAAACGGGCCAATGATGAACATGGGCATCAGATCGGTGACAAATGCATTATAACCTTGGCGAATGTATTGCAAGCGAACTGCCGTGAAAGTGATATTATTGCCCGTATTGGTGGTGATGAATTTATTATTATGACATATTTTAGTGATGAGGATGATAATGAACATCACTTGGAGAAACTCGCATTACGTATATTGGGCGGTTATAATAGTGCGGTGTCAGAGTTCGATACAAATGAAATAACATCGCTTAGTTATGGTTATCGAGCCTTCCATCATGAGCACCTGCCGATACTTGAAGAGATGATTGCACAAACGGATCAACTTATGTATCAAAATAAAAACAGTAAACGTTAAATTACCCCGCAAGCCTTGCTTCGTGTTAGAATGCACGCCAATATCCAACTGTTACTTATTCCAATCTTAACAGTTTATTTATTTTACCTATTTATCAAATACCTGAGATCAAAAATGCCATTTTCTAAGTTTGGATTAAACAAATTAATTACACAAGCGGTAGCGGAACAAGGCTATACGCAACCAACTCCAATTCAACAAAAAGCAATACCGGCTATTTTATCGGGTAAAAACCTGATCGCGGCTGCGCAAACAGGCACAGGTAAAACAGCAAGTTTTGTATTACCACTATTACAAATGTTCAGCCACAAACATACACTACGTGCTAAACGTATTCGTGCGCTGATCTTAACACCAACACGTGAACTAGCGGTTCAGGTAGCTGACAACATCGAACAATACGGTCGTCATTTACACCTTACCTCAATGGCGATGTACGGTGGTGTTGATCTAGAACCACAGAAACAACGTCTAATCGAAGGTGTTGATATTCTGGTTGCGACGCCAGGTCGTTTATTAGATATGATCCATCAACGTGCACTGCATTTTGATGAACTTGAAGTATTAGTTATCGATGAAGCGGACAGAATGCTAGATATGGGTTTTGTTAACGACATCAACAAAATCATTGAGCGTTTACCGCAAGAACGTCAAAACTTATTATTCTCAGCAACGTTATCAAACAAAGTGCGTTTCTTAGCAAAAACGGCAATTAACTACGCGCTGGAAATTTCGATTGAACCAGAAAATACAACTGCACCAGAAATTGAACAGTGGTTAACAGTGGTTGATAAAGATGTGAAATCTGCATTGCTTAGCCATTTGATTATTGAAAATGATTGGAAGCAAGCGTTGATCTTTATTGAGACTAAACGTGGCGCGGCTAAATTAGTTGCTCAGCTTGAAAAACGTGGTATCAAAGCAGAATCATTCCACAGTGGTCGTAGTCAAGCGATGCGTGAGCAGTTACTTGCAGAGTTTAAAGCCGGTGATCTAGGCTTGCTTGTTGCTACTGGTGTTGCTTCTCGTGGTATTGATATTGATGATTTAGATCGTGTAGTTAACTACGATCTACCTGAAGAAGCCGCTGATTATGTTCACCGTATTGGTCGTACAGGCCGTGCTGGTGCAACGGGTGAAGCGATTTCACTGGTATCTCGTGATGATTTCCGTAGTTTATGTGCTATCGAACAATTGCTAGAGCATGTTATCGAACGTAAAGAAGTTGACGGTTTTGCAGCGAAAGTTGGTATCCCTGATTCTATCTTAGGTTATGTACCAAAACGTTCACAACCGCCACGTCGTCGACGTCCGGTTAAGAAATAACGATTAGGCTTTAATCGTTTTAGCGGTCAATGTAAATCATTGACCGCACTATTTCAGTCTTCCATTACTTAGTAAGACTGCTTAAACCCTGTAAAATATCCTCATCTAAAATGCCTTCTTTACTCACATTAAATGGCACAAAACCCTCCGGATCTATGGTTGTTTTAAGCTGGTATTTAATACCTTTATCTGATTGTTGGTTTAAAGCGGTGAGTAGCTTGAATATATAAAATAAATTGACGCTGGTTTGTATTTCAATCGCGGTTTCGCCGTAAGCTTTCAGTTCCGGTATTTGGTTAGATACGCCAGACAGTACTTTTTGGTCTGCGACATTAAGTTGTAAACTTATCCCTTCAATATTTAAATCTTCCGCGTTGGGATTTGAGACTAATAAATGCACGTTAAAGCGGGGTGATAATCCGACTGGCTGTATTGGTTCGATCTTAACTAAACTCACGTCCAGATCTCGTAACCCTTGTATGCTAGAGCAACCGCTTAGCAACAAAGCGCATACCATAACAAGACTCTTCCAAGTTGACATACTGCCTACCTTCTTAAATTTAATAATCAATAATAATAGCAAAGAGTAGCAGTGTGTTCTTATATCATTCATTAACAATGCACTGCATTGCTGTGCGATTTGGTTTTCTGCTACTTGGTGCAGTATTAGTTGGTCTGTTGCCGACGTAAAGCCTATTCTTAAAAGGACGTTGGTATTTTCCCATCTATATCGCCACGATTACTGTTTGCCAAGGAGTACACTTGTCATTAATCATCGAATCCCTTAGTCACCAAATCACCGACGGCCATGGTCAGCGACAATTATTGTCAGATGTCAGCTTAGCGGTGGGAGCTGGCGAATGTATTGGTCTAATGGGTGACAGTGGCAGTGGAAAAACGACCTTACTTAATCTTATTGCCGGACTTGAGCCGATACAACAAGGTCAAATCACGCTTGCGGGACTGCCAATGGCGCAAGCGAATGACAAGCAACTGAGTGAACTGCGAAAGCAAAAGCTGGGGATCATTTTTCAACAGTATAATTTATTGTCTAGTTTGTCGGTACAGGACAACATAGCTTTTAGTGCCAAACTGGCTGGACGTTATGATGCTGACTTGTGCTGTGAATTAGCCCAACAGTTGGAGATTGAGTCCTTATTAACGCAGTACCCACAAACCCTTTCTGGTGGTGAATTACAACGCGTCGCAATTGCCAGAGCGATGAGCGCGCAACCTACATTATTACTGGCAGATGAACCAACCGGTAATCTTGATGACAATAACAGTCACCGTGTGGTGGCATTGTTGACCAAGTTAGTAAAGTCTCACGATACCGCACTGGTACTGGTCACCCATAGCGTTCATGTCGCAGCGACAATGGATAAGCGTTATCAATTAGCGAATGGTCAGCTAACCTTATTTAATCAGAGTCCAAAGAGGGACGGTTAAGTGACGGAACACCATATTATTTATTTTCTTCGCTGTTTCTTTAGCAGATCAGGTCGGCAAGAACTCTGGTTGGTATTACAAACCCAACTGGCAGAATATAAGCAGCATCGCTTATTACATTTGGGTTTTATCTTCAGCTTAGCTATCGCCACCAGTACCTTGTTATGCATTCTGGTGTTAAATCATGCGAGTAAACAACAATATCAACAAGCTAATACCCAGTTAACCAGTCCGGTCGGCTTTTATATCGTTGCCGAGCAGGGGGCACGAGTGACTAAAAGTGATTTTTCGGACTTGCGCAGACAAGGATTTACGCAAGTCACACCGGTATTAACGTTCCGAAAACACCTGAAGAATGGCAAACGACTGAAGTTTGTGGCGATTGATATGCTGGCGCTGAGCATTGCCAACCCCGCGCAATATAATCACCAAGCGGTGTTACTCACTCAAGCACACTTGGTGTCACTGACGGCTGATAGTGGTATCAACTCAGATGTTAATACAGTACTTACCTTGGCTGATAACACCACTATCCCTATCGCTTTAACAACGAGTGAGGAATGGGGTAAAGTCGCATTGCTTGATATTGGACTCGCTTGGCAGCTATTTCCCCAGCAGACAGGTTTTAGTGCGTTAATGGTCGCGCCATTGACAGCACAGCAGAAGCAAGAGTTAGAGACAGCATTGCCTGCGCATTTATCTCTCAACGAGCCTTGGTCATACCAAGAACGCAGTGGCTTTGCCGATGCGCTACACCTAAATTTAATGGCATTAGCGTCATTAGGATTTGTTGTGAGCATGTTTATTGCGTTTCAGGCAGGAGAGCAGGCATGGTATAAACGTGCAGAACTAGCGATGCAATTACGTTTGTTAGGGGTAACGCTGCAGACGATTAAAATGGCGATGTTACTGGAAGCTTTATGTTTGGTGCTGGTTGCCAGTGTTTTTGGGATGTTGATTGCAGTGGCTTTAGTGACAGTGTTGCTACCATTATTGGGCTTAACATTTAGTCAGCTTTATGCCCTTAATATGAGTGGTCATTTTGTTTGGCAATGGCAATACGTGTTATGGGCTTTGGTTATTTCCTTGGTTGCGGTCTTGCTGGCGCTCGTGAAACAATTTAAGCGGATCAGTACTGCCCACGTCGCGCAATTAGAAAATGTGTTAATCGCGCGTTTTCCTCGATTGCTGACCTTAGGTATAGCGGTTGGTTTATTGCTGTTATTTAGCTGGTGGCCGAGTCATAGTTGGCATCAGATCATGGTGAAGTATGGACTGTTATTGATCGCGAGTGTGGCGCTACTCCCCCATTTTTTACAAGGCATGTTATTTCTAGGTGAACATTTTTTTAATCTTTTTCGATTTAACTCTTTCTGGGTTAGCTATATTTTTAAAGATGCAAGTAACCAGGTTGAACGGCGCTATTTACCTTTGGCTGCTTTCTATTTGGCGCTGACGACAAGTATTGCTGCCGCTTTGATGGTACACAGTTTCGAGGGGGCATTTGTGCGTTTTCTCGATCAGCAATTAAGTGCTGATTTATTGATCCGTTATCATCATGGTCAAAAACAACAAGTGGAAAATTGGCTGCAAAATAACAGTAATATTGATGAATATATCCTGCGTCAGCATACTTGGGCAAAGCGAGGTAATGATTCAATTAAGGTATCCAACTTTCATTCATCACGGCAACTGGCATCGCTATTATTAAAGTCGTCATCAATCAAGACCAAATCGGGGTGTTTTATCAATGAGCAGCTCGCGCTTAAACGGCAATTGACTGTCGATCAATCAATCATCTTTAGTCAGGGAAAGAAGCAATATAGCTGTGTTATTCAGGGTATCTATTATGAATATGGTTATCCGGGATTTTCGCTAGTTTTAGATTCACCACAAGCAAATCAGTTCTTTAGTGGTTGGATTTATAGTGGCTTCGGCGTGTATTTTAATCCTGATACAGTCATAGACAAGCAAGCGGTGAGTTTGACGCTGGGGCTGGCCGAAGATCAAATATATGACCCCGCACAAGTAAAAAAATCAGCACTGGCAGTATTTGCGCAGACATTCGTACTGACTCAGCTGATCTCGGTGATATTACTGGTGATTGCTTGCTTTGGACTGTTTTTATCGGCGACTGGTTTAGAGCTGGCGCGTAAAGCCGATTTATATATTTTGTGTAGTCTGGGTTATAGCAAGGCTGAGTTGTTTGCTCATATGCTGATGCAATGGTTATTACTTGCTGTTAGTTGCGTGCTGCTGAGTTGGCCTGTGGCTACGATATTGGCGCATGCATTGGTGAGTCAGGCATTACCGGCTTCTTTTGGTTGGTCAATGCCACTGCTGTTCAACGTTGGCTCCTTTGCCGTTAGCAGTATGCTCGGCTTGTTATTTCTGTTGCCAGCGCTGGGTATCCCGCTGTTTAAATTGAACCTAAGGAGTCGCAGATGAAGTCACGTAAATTTTTAAAATTGTTCGTGTTTTTAGTATTAGTGACATTGTTGCTATTGTCTTGTGAGAAGCAAGGTAAAACACCTTCTGGTTTAAATCAAAATCCGCTTAAAATCCAACCAAATGAACAGCAATATACGCAAGCGTCACCAGAGTACATATTCAGTTTTCCGCAAGCACATTCGCCGCATAAAGATTATCGCCATGAATGGTGGTATTTAACTGCTAACCTAAAAAGTGACAGTGGTATGCGTTTTGCCACGCAATGGACGTTATTCCGTACCGCGGTCAATCAAGCGCAGTGGTACTTTGCTCATGGTGCGCTTGCTGATTCCAAGGTGCATCTTGCAGCTTTTCGCCAGGGCAGGGAGGAGTTTGCTAATGTTGAAATTACTGAACAACCTTTTAGCGCTGCAATTGATGATTGGTTATGGCAGTCATCGGCGGCGCTATTACCTTCAAAGCTATTACCTTCAAAGCTATTACCTGCACAGCTTAGCTATGGTTCTGCGCGCACCGCCGATGAAGAGTGGCAGGTTATATTATCGCTGGCGACGATGAGTCCATTTTTTCTGCAAGGCGAGCAGGGCTATAGTAAAAAACATCAGCGTGAAGCGATCGCTAGCCATTATTATTCTCAGCCCTTTATTGACGTTAAAGGTCAAATATTATGGCAGGGACAATGGTTGAATGTGACCGGTTCTGCTTGGTTTGACCGTGAATGGGGGTCGGCAATGCTCGCCAAGGATCAACAGGGATGGGACTGGTTTTCTCTGCGTTTGTCAGCAGATAAAGCGCTGATGATTTACCGTATTCGTTCTTCTGATCAAGATTTTGTTTATGGTAGTTTGATGCATAGTGATGGCAATATCGATATCCTCGATACCAACGATATTAAGTTGAGCAGTCATGTTAGTGATACGCTAGATTATCCCTATGCTTTTGACTTACAGGTAGAAAAACAAAGTATTGGTTTCAATGTTGATGTACGTGTCGCTGTCATAAATCAGCAGCAGATCATGCGTTTTGGTATTGAATATTTTGAGGGCATGGTTACTTTTCAGGGGACTCATAACGGAGAGGGCTTTGTGGAAATGACGGGTTATGTAAACTAAGTGTTTAGGCGTGACGTCTGGCTGCAAGATGTGTTTCAAGGTCATACTTTGATCAATACTGAAACTTGCGTATTGACCAAAATACAAAGTAGGGCGTTTTTACAATCCCTAGTTCATGAGCGCTGTGTTATTGATAACATTTAGCCGCATTAGTTTGTCTCTGTTTGTAGCGGCTATGTGTCAGTACCAAGGCAATTGAGAATCCCGTTGCTATATAAAACAAACCAAGGCTCATTTGGCCATTGATAAAATGTTTAATTAAGAAGCCGCCAACAAGTCCTGCTAGACACATTTGCACGGACCCTGATAATGCCGAGACTGCCCCAACTTGTCTACTGTGTGGTGCTAATAACATGCTTATTGAGAGGGGAAAACTGATGCCTTGGGCAATGGCTAACAGAGTGAAACCAAAGATAAGATTGACCAACGACATCTCATTAAATACCAACCAGCAGCCCGCTATCAGCATGATGCTTGAAGCAAGATACATGAGTTGATTGGTGGTGAAACGTTTATTTAATCTATTTAAAATCAAGCTACCCATGAGTAATCCCGCTGATGGAATGATCATCACTTGCCCATAATCAGCCGCACTCAGGTCTAGTCCTTCTTGTAATAAAAAAGGCAGTACTGAAACAGACACTAAACTGGATAAATAACCAATCCAGTTATAACTCGCAGATGAAATAACTTGGTAGTTTCGGGATAAACGCCAATAGCCTCGTAAGGTCTCTTTAATGTTAAACTTAGTCACCGCATGCGGTAATGTCTCAGGCAGCACGCAATAACCCAAGGTCAAAATAGCCAAGAGATAGACTAATACAAAACTAAATACCGACTGCCAACCAAAATGCCACGCAACCCAACCGCCAACAACCGGTGCGATAATCGGTAATATCGATGCGGTTATCGACATATAAGACATGGCTTGAACTAGCTGGCTACCGCTGTAACTGTCTCGGATCACGCTGCGCCCTAGTACCGATGCGCTGCCAGCCCCTAAACCTTGCAACAAACGACCCGCAATAAGTGCGTTATAACTGTTGGGCAGTAATACACACAAGAGAGTACCGACTAAATAGATACCTTGTCCGAGTAGAAATACCGGTCGACGACCAATTGCATCTGATAGCGGACCATAAAAAAGCTGAGATAAGCCAAAGCCGAGTAAAAATAGTGTCACCAACTGCTGTACATCAGCTTGAGATACACCAAGATCACGGCTTATTAACGGTAGTGAAGGCAGATAAATACTGACACCGACTTGTCCAGTAGCAATGATCATCATGGCTAAAGCAAGTGGGATTTTGTTAAATTTGGTTTTATTTATATTCATGAACTTAGTTTACATTAAGAATATTTAAATGATAATAAGGTTTATTGGAATGTGATTAGGTCTTTGTGGGACTTAATTTTATTTGTAATACTAACATAGGTATATAGTGATGGATTGGATCATGTGCGTGCGAAGTTATATCAAAGTCGTGGAAGAGGGTAGTTTTAATGGTGCGGCTTATCAACTGAATACCACTGGCTCTGCGATCAGTAAGCGTATCAACTGGTTGGAAGAGCAGGTTGGTGTACAATTACTCAAGCGTACGACGCGATCGTTAGATCAGACGGAAGCGGGACAACTGTTTTATCAGCGATCCAGATTGCAACTTGATCAGTGGATGTCGATGGTGGATGAAGCGCGGTCGGTCAATCAAACCCCCACTGGGGTATTGAGAATTGGCGCGACAACGGCGATTGGCTCTAAATTTATTATAAAATACTTAAACGATTTTTTACTGATGTACCCTCAAATTCAAATACAATTGCTGACCACATTACCGGGGCAAATGCCCGAAACTTATGTGGATGTTTTTATCAGCCGTGATTTAGAACAGTTAAATACACACAGTTATAAAGCCGTAGAGTTGTTTAAAAATGATGCCAAGTTCTTTGCGTCACCAGACTATATTGAAAAATACGGTATACCAGAAAGTATCGATGATCTTGAATCGCATAACATGCTTATTTGGGGTGAACGACCGATACGCGATGTGAAATTATCAACTGGCAATCGAATTACCTTAAGAGGAAACTTTGCTACCACGAACCCTGAGGCTCTGTTCTACGGGGCGAAATGCGGTATGGGAGTATTGCTCGCTGGCCAGAAGATGCTTGAAGATTTAATCGAAGTAGGCGATCTGATCCAAGTATTACCGGATGTGACTGTCGATCATGGTGCCGTATGTGCTTATTATCCTACGTTGGATTATGAACATACTCGTACGCAGTTGTTTATTAAATACCTGAAAGAGCGGTTGCGAAATGAAGTCGGTTAATGAGAAGGGCTTATTCTTGTGTATTAGAAATTTTTATAGCGGAGCCATATTTTAAAATAGAGTAAAGCAAGAATAGCTTCTTGCACTGTTGGGGTATGGTCGTTATCGTGGCCTTGTGCATGACCATTTTGGGTAGCTATCTTATACACCCACTTTATATTAAATTAATTACTTCATTTGGCGAAGAGTGGCTGCTAGAGAATATGGATGTTTATTTGTACATACCGTTAGTGGCCCCTCGTTGAATATTAAAACGAGAGGGCGGCTTCGGTTAAGCTGTGTCTGACAATAACCGTACTTCACGTTGCGGAAAGGGGATGGTGATCCCGCTTTGTTGCAGTGCTTGAAACATCTTCAGATTAGCGCTGTATTTTACTTCGTAATAGTCTTGTGTTGGTACCCAGAAACGTATGCCTAAATTGATTGAGCTATCGCCAAAGGCTTCGATACCGATTTTAGCGGCGGGATCTTTGGCTACTGCATCGATGCTCGTGAGCACCGCGCTTAAGGTCTCAATTGCCTGTTCCGGATTGTCGCTGTAGCTAATACCGATGCTGGCTTCCACCAACATATACTCGAAGGAGTTATGTAGGATTTCACCAACGATGTGTCTGTTAGGAATGGTGATCTTGTCACCTTCTTCATTCGTAAGAATAGTCATCCCGAGCGAGACTTCCTTAATTACGCCAACAACACCCTGAATCTTAACGGTATTACCCACCACGAACGGGCGGGTTAGGATAATGGTAACGCCAGCCGCATAGTTTGACAGCATCCCTTGCAGGGCTAAACCGGCACCCAATGCCAAAGCACCGACGGCTGCAATGAACGGTGCGACACTGATCCCGAGTTTACCTAGGGCAATCACCGCGACCATCACAATAACGAGAATACGCACAAGATTGGAAATAAATCCGCTCAGGGTGACGTCAACATCATGCTTTACACACAAAGCTGCAATAAAGCGTTGCACTTTGCTCGCCACCCACAAGCCGATGATGAAGATAATCATCGCCCCAAAAATCTGGAAGCTGTATTGCACCACAAATTCAGTGAGCATAGTGTACACCCCCTGCAGTTGTAGCAATTCTTGTTGCAGCTCTTCTTGTATCACGATCTCGTCCATAATTTCGTCCTTTCATTCCTTGAACAATGATATTTATTGTTTGCCAGTGTTTACCTGTTAACAGTCACTACCATAACGCTGGGTAATATAAGTCTCAAAATCATCGCATAATTGACCGTCAGATATGCCATTATCAGCGATGGTTTCAGCGCCATCCACAATACTGATCTTAGCATTCAGAGCAGCGGGTTCGACGCGGGGTCTGGCTTGCGCAGCAGCAATTTTCGCTTGTTCTTGTAACCAAGCCTGCGCACTGGTTTTATTACAGGTATCGGCAAGGTATGCAGCAGAGAAGCCTTCACCCGTTAAACTGCGCAAGGTGGCATCATGGCTAATGCTGTTACCCGGTTTCCAGTAATGCTCAGCCAATAATGGACCAATGGCTGGGTTATCGGTTAGGTAACCAAACTTCTCGGTAAAATAAGCGCGAGTCTGGTATACCGCCATGTGCGCGAGTAGGTAGCCTTGATATGAACAGGCTGCTTCTTGTGACAGTAAGTGCGGTACGGCAAGTAATGGACGCGGGCTTGCGGCTAAACCTAGAATACGTTGCTCTGTATCACGAGCTAGCGTGGTTAAATACTCAGGTGTTAGTAAGTCTTCATCGCAGCTATATACGGCCCATTCAAAGTAAGGTACCACTAAAATACTGCGTTCTTCATAAGCTTTGAAGGGTTGTTTTGCGGCAATCAATGCTTGGATAACCTCGTCTGGTACTACTTCACCATTGGCATTATAAGCGTATTGTTTTAACCAATCACCGTCCGTTAATAAACTGTCGCAGAACATTGATTGAGTTTCGGCATAGGCCATTGATGTCGGTGCAAACTCTTGTGAGAAGCAGGGTGAGTTTTGTTTCACATTGGCAAAGTGCGCAGCATGACCACCTTCATGGAATAAGGTATTGATGCCATCATAACCACTACCGATTTGATCGGGTTTGGCATTACTGGTGAAATTGATTTTGCCAGCTTGCCATTCATCTTCTGCATAAAACGATGGGATAGGGCCGTGGCAGAAACCATTTTGGTATTTACCCGGTCGGTCTAATAAATCCAGGGTCAAATCAGCTTGTGAATAATCGATATTTAGACGACCGAATGATTCCATCCAGCGACGTAACGATTGCGAGAATGGCACGTAAGGGGCAAGTTGACGTGCAGCGTCACCAGCATACATAAAGCTAAAGTTATGGCCTTGAACGGCGCTGTTACCTTTAACTTCGGCTAGATTGTTAATACTGCTGTGGTTACGTTCACGGGTACGTAATTCGAAATCATCTAAAATAGTGAACAGTTGCTCAGGTGTCATCTGCTCGGTTTTATTGACTTTATAATCAAAGAAGTTACGGAACCCTTGTTGACGAGCAAAGTCGTTACGTTGTTTAACCAGCTCGATATAACCGTTATTCAGTACCCATTGTTCAAGGTCTAATAATGCTTGGTGCGCTGATTGGCGAACACTTTCGTTATTGCTAGTACGGATGTTAGCGGCAAGTACGGTGAGAGATGCTTGCTGTTTATCGCCGTTTTCGTCATTACAATACATCAGGTATTCTTGGCGTTTGGCAAATAGCGCTGATTCAGTACGAATAAGCGCGGCCATTTTATCTCGACCTTCGGCACTTTCAATCGCATTGGCATCGAAAAAGGCCAACCAACCTTTAAGACCTTTGACAAGTTCATCGTCTTCATCTGTTAACTGTAATAGCACTTCAAGGTTACCACGTGTAGCTTGGATGTGAGCTGGGTCTGAGATAAACGCACTTAGCGCTTCTTCTGCAGCGGTAAAACCGTCATGGTTATCACTGGTGCCCATGTAAGTCTGCCAAAACAGGTCTTCTTTGCAGCGGTGCAGGGCTAAATAGTCATCGTTAAGCTGGTTAAAGTAATCTTGTGGATTCAAAATATCTCCTTATAAAACAGCGTATAACGGTGAAGGTGCATCTGAAACACGGAATGAATGCATACGCTATTTTGATTTTTATTATTTGTTTTTGCTGTTTATTTCTTGTGTTATTGCGATTAAATATCCAGTGATAAAGCGGGCATTATGAATAAAGAAATAAAATATGGATTCAATAGTAAAAAAACTAACTAGAAAATACGACTAAATAAATAGCCAGCGGTAGGACCTATGTCACACTTTAACTAAAACGGCGTGGCAGTGTGTTGTATTTACATTCTATTTAGTTGTTTTATGAAATTATTTAACGCTTTTCTTGTCCCTTATAAATAAAGCCAATACACTTCAGCACTTTATAGATTATTAATAACATTTTTAGGACCACTATGTATACAGATGAAGATCTTAACAGTGCAGTAGATAAAGGAATTTTTACTGCTTCGTCCGTTGATGAGTTTCGACGCGACCAACAGTCTGCAAAACAAGTGACGATTGCAGATGAAGAAAATATTCGTTTAATTGGCGGATTTAACGATATATTTATTGTTATCGCTTGCGCGTTGCTATTGTTTTCATCGCTTTGGGCGGTCAGAAGCATTGACCCGCGCCTAGGCCTAGCCACTTTTGCGTTATTGTCATGGGCGCTTGCCGAGTTCTTTGTACTGAAAAGAAAAATGGCCTTTCCCGCTATTATGTTATTACTTGCTTTTATTGGTGGCGTATTTAAGTTATCGATGGAGGTCTTTTCAGCCCTTGATCAACAAGCGATTATTGCGGCGACTGGCGCATCAGTTATCGCCGCCGCTTGCCACTGGCGTCGTTTTCGGGTGCCGATTACAATCGCAGCAGGCACCGCGGCAACCGTTGGTTTTATTGTGTCTTCTTTTGTGTCGATGTTTACGACACCAGATATGATCAATGTACTTACTGATTGGATATTAGTGGTGATATTTTCCTGCGGTATTTTAACCTTTCTGTTTGCTATGTACTGGGATGCTTCAGATCGCGAACGGGTGACTAACCGTACTGATACGGCATTTTGGTTACATCTCTTGTCAGCACCGTTAATTATTCATCCGGTATTTTTAGGCGTGGGTATTTTAAATGGTGAAGAAGGCATTAGCAGTATCGCGATTATTATTGCGTTGTACTTATTGATGTCACTGGTTTCTATTATTATCGACCGCCGTGCCTTTATGGTGTCATCACTGGTCTATGTACTTTATGCATTATCAAGATTGATGAGCATGTATGGTGATGTTGGAACTAACTTTGCGATGACAGGTATTGCCATTGGTGCAGCCTTATTACTGTTGTCAGCATTATGGCATCCAGTGCGCGGTAAGATCGTCATATTATTACCGAATACAGTGAAGCAATGGGTACCTGACGCGAAGTAGTTGAGATCTGCCGTTGAGACTAGCGCCTAGATCTATATATTGAGGGGTAAAAGTTAGGCGGATAGTTATTGATCTAGATCAATAACTGCTAATTCATAGCATTGACCTGCATATACAGGTAGAATGCCCCCTCAAAAAATTACAATAAAAGCATTAAGTGGGTTATTCGCATGAGTAGAAAAATAGAATTATTGGCGCCGGGCGGTGATGTAGAAGCAATTAAAGCGGCGATTGTTGCTGGTGCAAATGCTGTCTATTGTGGTTTGGATATGTTCAATGCCCGTAACCGTGCGTCCAATCTTTCATTTGATGAGCTAAATGGCGTTTTACGACTTGCACACGAACACAGTTGTGAAGTCTTTTTAACCCTTAACGTCGTGATCTTAGAGCACGAAGTTGTTAGCTTAGTGCGACTGCTTAATAAACTGGTTAACAGTGGTATTGATGGCATTATCGTGCAAGATCTCGGTATTTTCAATATCGTTAAAAAGCATTTCCCGTCTTTACATATTCATGCATCTACTCAGCTAACCACTCACAACGAAGGTCAGATCTTATTCTTACAGAAAATTGGTGCAACGCGCGTCAACTTATCTCGAGAGTTAAACCTAGTTGAAATAAAACAATTAACAACGGTTGCACACGATCATGACGTATTAACAGAAGTATTTGTACATGGCGCGCTATGTATTGCTTTCTCTGGTCAGTGTTATTCAAGTTCTGTGAGTGTGGGTAACTCGGGTAACCGTGGTCGTTGTAGCCAAGCTTGTCGTGACGAATACGAAGTGACAGCGGAAGGTCATCGTTTCCCTCTGAATCTAAAAGATAACTCTGCATATTATGACCTGCCACAGCTGGTCGACGCAGGTGTTGATTCATTAAAAGTGGAAGGCCGTATTAAAGGCGCACACTATGTTTACACTGTGGTTGATACATGGCGTAAGCAGATCAACAACTTTGTAGAATCAGGTAAATTACTCGCTGATGATGGCAACCTGCATAAAGTATTTAACCGTAGCTTTACTAACTCATTCTTACAGGGCGACCTAAACAAGAGAATGTTTACAGATAACCCACGTGATAACAGTGTTAATTACGCGGTAGAAAAAAGTGATGCTATCTCTGTAGTACAAATTCATGATGTAAAGCAAGAGCTTTATACTGATAAAAATGCCTTAGGTGCTGAACTAGCAGAAAAAATCAAAGATCTAAGCATTGATAAAATTGCATTAACGTTGGCATTCTCAGCAAAATTAAACAGCCCGCTAACAGTGAATGTTACTGCTGGCAACACTGCGTTTGAAGTGCAAAGCAATTCTGTATTAACTGCGGCAGACGAAATTTCAATTACCCCTGAAACCGTTGAAAAACGTTTCCGTAGCTTTAGTAATGCAACGTTTGATCTTGCGCCAATGAATTTCAACAATTTTGATGCGAATCTGACAGTACCGTTTAAAGAATTAACCGAACTTAAAAACCAAGTGGCGTTTATCCTAAATGGTTCACGTGATGTGGTTAAACACGTTGACGTTCCTGCATTGCCTAAGCACCCTAAAGTAGAAGAAACACCTAAATTATCATTGATGATTGCTAATGCTAAAGATCTACACCTTGCAGATGTAACAGATGCGGATATCTACTTCAAGATCCCTGAAAGCTTGAAAAAGAATTGCCCTAAACACATCAAGCTGTTGCAAGATAATCCACGCTTGATCCCTTGGTTTCCAGCGGTTCTGATTGGTAAAGACTACCTAGAGTCAGTGAAGATCCTTGAACAAGTTAAACCAAAACGTATTGTTACTAACAATACCGGTATTGCTTACAAAGCCTTTGAAATGGGGATTGAGTGGGTTGCTGGTCCGTTCTTGAATACTACTAACTCACATGCGTTATTAACACTGCAAGAAGAATTAAACTGTGCTGGTGCGTTTATTTCTAATGAGATCAACCGTATTCAAATCAGAAATATTAGTCGTCCGAAAAACTTCAAAATGTTCTACAGTATTTACCACCCAATTCTGATGATGACCAGTCGCCAATGTTTCTTCCAACAAACGGTTGGCTGTAAGAAACCAGCAATTGAAGATGGTTGCATGCTGAAATGTGAAAAAGCCACAACAATTACCAATGTGAAAGGTATTTCGTTTGCCGTTGATAAACAAAAGGGTGGTTACCCAAGTATTTACAACGACGAGCAGTTCTTAAACTTTGACGTAGTAAATGATTTCTCAGATCTGTTCGACGAGTTCTTTATCGATTTAACTAATATCGGTGCCGGCTCTAAAGAAGAACAAGATAAAGTTCAGTTAATCAAATACTTTGAAGCGCTGCTTGCTGGCGATGAAGCATCAAAAGCGGCTTTAAACAACTTAGTACCGGTATCTACCAATGCGCAATACAAGCAAGGTTTATAAAGGTCTATAAGCCTTTAACAGCAGATTTAAGCTTAACGGCTTAAATTATTTATCTAAGCCAAGTATTACTGATTGTAGTGAAAATACATGATGTGAAACTTGGCTTTATTTTTATGTACTTAGATATTATCATTGCTATATTTAACCATTAATGTGGCCAGTATCAGAATGTAATGCCTATAATTCCTATTTAACAGTGGTCACTTGCTGGTTAAATGCAGGTTGTGGTAGGTTATTATGATATGAATGTTTTACATGTACACTCAGATTACCCTGACGGTCGTAATAGTTTAAGTACGCCCGCAGTAAAATTACTACTCGATGCCACTTCAGGCATTACACATACGGTCTTTGTTATCCACCGTACTCCATGGCCTTGGCAAGTTAAGGTTATCCAAAATAATGCGCGACTTTACTCTATTTACTATTGGGGACTGCCGTTTGGCCTCGCACTAACTTTGTCGCTGTTTCTTGCTCGTCGTTTACTGTTAAACCTGATCCAAAAACACAGTATTAATTATCAGCTTGTGCATGGGCATAAACTTGCTATTGATGGCACCTTAGGCGCAACGTTAGCTAAACGTGCAAAAGTACCTTATTTTCTCTCTGTCCGTGGCGGTACCGATGTGCGTATTTTACGCCATAAATTATTGTTAAGAAGACGTTGGAAAAGGGTGTTGGAAGAGGCTGAACATATCTTTTGGGTCAGCGCTTGGGCGCAAATCCCGATAACACAATTGCTTAAGTCAAGTGTGAACAATGATACTGATAAATCGAGCTTGCTACCCAATCTTTGCGAAATGAAGCAATTATCTCACCTGCATGTGCCAAAAGAAGCCGCTAATTTTGTTACAGTTTTTCGTTTTGAGCAATATGAACGTAAGGGAATAATGCCATTATTGGAAGCTATCGCTAAACTTATAGCTAATTATCCGGATATCAAGCTAGATATATACGGTTGTGGACCTGAAAGTAAGATGAAAATAGTGCAGGATAAAATATCAGCATTGTCTATAGGTAAACACGTCACCATCAAGGGACGTATTGATAATAAAGAGCTGCAAGAAAAACTAACCGAGTATTCAGCATTTCTATTACCGAGTCAGAACGAGTCATTCGGTATGGTATTTGTTGAAGCATTATTTTCTGGGTTACCTATTTTATATCATGCAAATACCGGTATTGATGGCTACTTAGAAGGGATTGATGCTGCTGTTAAAGTTTATAACCAAAATACAGATGAATTAGTTGAAAAAGTGGAAGCGCTGATTTTACAACATGATTTATTTAACGCTCGTATCAATCGCGCATTAGGCACCAATCTGTTGGACATCTTTGAGAAAAGAACCGTTGTTAGTCATTACCAATGTTTAATTGATGATCTTAATTTGGAGTGTCCAAATGTCAAATAGAAAAGTACTTGTTATTGCCTCTGCTGGTGGGCACCTTACTCAGGCGCTTTGTGCTTGTAACCATGTTGACGATATTGCCTTAGTAACGACTCATTCATTAGTTAATGACGATAAAATTAAGAAGGTATATAAAATATGGAGCACCCAAAAAAATGCATTTATTCATTTTGTTAATATTTTTTATGCGCTCTATGTGCTAGTGAAAGAAAGGCCACGGACCGTATTTACTACTGGTGGACCAATCGTTTTACCTTTTGCCTTGGTGTGTAAGTTCTTGCCGTTAAGGTTTGTATATTTAGATACATTATCACGCGTTGTTGAGCTATCGAATACGGGTAAGTTGATCCATAAATATAAGTTATATGATGAATTTATGTCGCAGTGGGAAGCGGTTGCTAACCAATATAATGTTGGCTATGCGGGTAAAACCTTTGATCTAGAAGGTAAAGTAAATAAGATCATTACACCGCTATCACCACCTGAGAAGCCATTGGTTTTGGTCACAACAGGCACTAATTGTTATCCTTTTCCACGTCTGATTGAGGCGATGGCAAAACTTGATATTTACCACGACCCTAACGTACGTTGGTTTATTCAAACGGGTGGTTTTGACGTTGATGTAAAACCAGCCAATGGCGAAATAGTGGATATGGTTGGAAAAGACAAAATGGATGAGCTGGTGAAAGAAAGTAGTCTTGTCATTAGTCATTGTGGTGTCGGCAGTATTAATCACATGCTTATTTTTCAAAAGAAAGTGATATTTATGCCGAGATTAGAAAAATTTGGCGAGTTTTCAGATGACCATCAATTACAGATCGCCAAAGAGTTAAGTAATCCTAATATGACGGTTGTGTATCCAGATGAACTTTTGCCAGCATATTCCGTTGCAGAGTTAATGTCTATACCAAGGTATGACCAAACAATTGATATCACCAATCATGCTTTTGCATCGGTTATCGATAAAAAATTATTCGTTGAGCAAAGAGAAGACTCCTATGGCTAAGAAAATATTGATTTCTGTTGTTATTGTTGATTTTTTTAAAGCGGAACGCGTTGTGCAGAATGTTGAAAAGATACTGACTCAACAAGGTGATTTTGATACCGAAGTGGTTATTATTGATAATTCAATAGATAGTGGTAACCAACAGATACTGTCTCAGTACGATGATACTGATAGCGTGACGTTAATTTTCAATCAGCACAATAATGGTTATACCCGAGGCTGTAACCAGGGAGCAGACATCTGTAATGGTGACTATTTATTGTTTGTGAACCCAGATATTGAATGGAAGTCTGCGAGTATATTAGCTGACATTGTCGCTATCTATAAACGCGATCCTGACGTTGGTATCGTCGGTACTCGCCAGCTTAATGATGATGGTTCGACACCTGATACCGTGCGCCATTTTCCTAACTTAGTCGCGCAAGTCGTACGTAGAACGTCACTCAGAAACTGGCCTTTATTAAAAGGCATTGCAGATTATTATGAAGATGTGGAGTTTGATTATTTCAAACCCGCCAATGTCGACTGGTTACAATCGTCATTTATGGCTATAAGCCGTGATATTTGGAATAAAATTGGCGGTTTTGACGACCGATATTTTATCTTTATGGCCGATCCCGATATCTGTTATAAGTGCTGGGAACTCGGTTACAAAGTCCATTACGAGAGTGAAATTGTGGTTGGGGCGGATGGATTACGTTGTAGTGATGGCGGCTTTAAGGACGTATTTAGTAACCGAGTTTTACGTTTCCATATTCGGGATGCCTTCATCTACCATTTCCAGTATTTATTAAAACCGAGTATCCCTACAGCACGAAAGTCACAAGACCAAAGCTCTTCAAACGTTAACTATGAGCAATAGCAATATGAAGATATTAGTAACAGGTGGCGCAGGCTTCATTGGCAGTGCTGTTATTCGACATATATTGAGTGATACTGATTATCAGGTGGTGAACCTAGATAGTTTAACTTACGCTGGAAATCTTGATTCAATTCCAGCGACCTTACTTTCATCGCAGTATGCATTTGAGTGTGTTGATATTTGTAACAGACAAGAGGTTGATCGTGTTTTTCTGCAACATCAGCCTGATATTGTCATGCATCTAGCCGCTGAATCTCATGTTGACCGCTCAATCGAAAATCCAAGCTGTTTTGTTGAAACTAATATCATTGGCACTTATAACTTACTCGAATCTGCGCGTATTTATTGGCTGTCATTAGCAGATGAAAAAAAATCAAGTTTTCGTTTTCATCATATTTCCACCGATGAAGTATTTGGTGATTTAGCTGGTCAAGGAAGTAAAGAGAGCCAAGATGGCTTGTTTGTAGAGACCTCGGCTTATGATCCTAGCTCCCCTTATTCTGCCACCAAAGCAAGTTCAGATCACTTAGTTCGTGCTTGGCTACGAACCTATGGTCTGCCGACGTTAATCACTAATTGCTCAAATAACTACGGCCCTTATCATTTCCCTGAAAAACTCATTCCGCACATGATATTAAATGCGTTAAATGGCCAAGTCTTGCCTATTTATGGTGATGGTTTGCAAGTTAGGGATTGGTTATATGTGGACGATCATGCTCGCGCCTTGGTGCTGGTGGCACTAAAAGGTCAGGTTGGTGAAAGTTATAACATAGGCGGGCATAACGAGAAACGCAATATAGACGTCGTCAATACCCTTTGTGATGCGCTGGAAACCCTGGTGCCGGACAAACCTGATGGGGTTGCGTATTATCGCGACCTTATCAGGTTTGTCAGCGACAGGCCGGGGCATGACCTTAGGTATGCGATTGATGCGAGTAAAATTCAACGTGAATTAAGCTGGCAACCAAAAGAAACATTTGAAACTGGTATCAGAAAAACGGTGCAGTGGTATTTAGATAATACAACGTGGTGGCAGCGTGTTTTAAGTGGTGATTATCAGTTAACACGTCGAGGAGAAAATGCTGATGGGCAATAAAAAATACAAAGGTATTGTGTTAGCGGGTGGCTCTGGCACACGTTTACATCCCATTACTAAAGCTGTCTCAAAGCAGCTGTTACCTATTTACGATAAGCCGATGATCTATTATCCGCTCTCAGTGCTTATGTTGGCGGATATTCAAGATATTTTAATTATTTCGACCCCTCATGACTTGCCTCATTTTAAGGATCTGTTCGGCGATGGTTCGACATTCGGACTGAATATTGAATACGCCGAGCAGCCGAGACCTGAAGGTATCGCGCAAGCATTTATTATTGCGGAAGACTTTATTGGTGAGGACAACGTCTGCCTTATTTTAGGTGATAACGTTTTCTATGGGCAGCATTTCACTGGCAAGCTACTGAATGCGACAGATAAAGATACTGGCGCGACGGTATTTGGTTACCGAGTAACAGACCCAGGACGTTTCGGCGTGGTTGAATTTGATAAAGCAGGTAATGCGATAAGCATTGAAGAAAAGCCTGAGCATCCGAAGTCAAATAATGCCGTTACTGGTTTATACTTTTATGATAACAGAGTCGTTAATATGGCCAAGTCTTTAACGCCTTCTGCTCGAAATGAAGTCGAGATAACGGATCTTACCAATATGTATTTGGCCGCTGGTGAATTGTATGTTGAGCGCTTTGGTCGTGGGTTTGCGTGGTTTGATACGGGGACGCATTATTCATTATTGAAAGCGGCAATGTTTGTACAAACCATTGAACATAATCAAGGTTTAAAAGTGGCTTGTTTAGAAGAAATTGCATTTTCTAAAGGCTGGATCACACGCGGGCAATTAGAAGACCAAGCATTTTTATTACAAAAAACAGAGTATGGGCAGTACCTTTACGGTTTACTTCGCGAGGAGTTGTAGATGAAAGTATCAAAAACCGCAATTGATGGTGCTTTGGTTATTCAGCCTGATGTATTCGGTGATGACCGCGGTTTCTTTATGGAAACATTCCAAGCGGTGCGTTATCGCGATGTGATTGGTGGGGAGTTTGATTTTGTTCAAGATAACTATTCTCGGTCTTCAAAAAACGTATTGCGTGGGCTGCATTTTCAAAAAAACAATCCGCAAGGCAAGTTAGTGAGAGTGGTAATGGGAGAGGTTTACGATGTAGCGGTGGATATACGCTTAGACTCACCTACCTATGGTCAATGTCATGGAGTGCGGTTAAATGCTGAGAATAAATTGCAATTTTGGTTGCCGCCGGGATTAGCGCATGGCTTTGTGGTGTTATCTGATCTGGCTGATTTTGAATATAAGTGTACTGACTATTATGATAATAGTGATGAAGGTTGCTTGATTTGGAATGATTCTGAATTAAACATCAATTGGCCTTGTGATAATCCCTTACTGTCAGACAAAGATAAAATGGGTCTTGATTTTAAGGACTTGTTTTAACTTATATTTGAAGACATGTTTAAGCAATGGCGGCCTCTATGTATCGAGTACTGATAACTGGGCAAAGTGGTCAGATCGGCCAATCGATAACAGACCGTATACAACATCAAGGCTGGGATGTCTTATTTACTGATATAGACACATTAGACATCGCCAATGCAAAGCAGGTAGAGGCTGTGTTTAAGACGTTTAAGCCTGATGTGGTAATTAACGCGGCGGGTTATACCGACGTAGATAGGGCGGAACATGACGCGGTAGCGGCTGAATCTGTTAATGCTTATGGACCTTATTTATTGGCAATACAATGTCATAGTATAGGTGCGTTATTAATTCACTTTTCGACTGAGTATATTTTTAATGGCCGCAGTCATTGCCGTTATGTTGAAACCGATACGCCATCTCCCTTGAATGTGTATGGGAGAACGAAGCTGCAAGGCGAGCAATATATAAAGGCTTATTTGAGCCATTACATCATTATTCGAACCTCTTGGGTTTTTAGTGAGTATGCACAAAATTTCGTCACCACTATGTTGTATCTTAATCGTAGCAAAGCGCCGATTTGTATTGTTAACGATCAGTTTGGCTGTCCAACCTATGCTGGTGATTTGGCAAATTTAGTCGTTGATATAGCCAAGGACAATCAGGCGGAAACGGGTCGGTATCAACTTGGTGATTATAACTTTTGTAGTGATGGTGGTGATAGAGATAGAGATAGAGATAGAGATAGCGGAGTAAGTTGGTTCGATTTTGCTTGCGCTATTTTTGAAGAATTAGATAAATACCAACCTGGTGAGCAGGGCCGAAATTTAACAGCGGTGACAAGTGAAGAGTATGCTTCAATTGCCACACGGCCTAAAAATGGCATTCTAAACTGTCATAAAATTTCACCGATCTTTAGACCTTCGGATTGGCGGCGTAAGTTACGTCATGTAATTGAAATAACAATGGCATAACTGGTTACTGCTGGGGAAAATCAATGATTAATCGAAATTTATTAGATGCGTATAAAATAGAACATGGCAATATCAAAGTGGCCATCGCGGGTGCTGGCTATATCAGTAAAGGTTTGATACAACAGATTTCGCTGTTGGATTTTATTGATGTCGTGTCGATTTACTCCAAAACGCGAGCGCCAATTATTGCCTTGCTGAAAGATGCGAACTTACCTTTATCTATTATTGCCGACAGCATTGAAGAGTTTTGCAGTAGTGATGCAGATATTGTGGTTGAATTGACGGGCGATACAGAGTTTGGTTGTGAGCTTGCACTTGCTACATTAGCGGCTAATAAACATTTTGTAGTCAGTGCCGAAACGGATGCGCTTGTTGGTCCTGTTCTTGCTGAGCTATTTCGCGAAAAAGATCTGATATACAGCAATATGTGGGGCGATGAACCGGGGTTAATTAAGCACCTGTATAATTATGCTGATGTATTAGGCTTTGAAATTGTGGCCGTCGGCAAATTCAAAGGCTTTCATGATTCTTTTGCTAACCCAGATACAGTATTACCTTGGGCTGAAAAATCAGGACAAAAACCAGCCATGATCGCATCCTTTGCAGATGGTTCTAAAATGTCGATGGAAATGACCATTGTTTCTAATGCCACAGGTTTAGTCGCTGATGTGCCTGGTATGCATTTAGCCAAAGGCACGCTTGAAGATATTGTCGGTTTATTGAGATTAAAAGAAGATGGCGGTATTTTGAACCAAACAGGCGTGATTGAAGTTGTTTGTGGTGTTGAACCAAGTGGCGGTGTGTTTGCTGTTATTTCAACGGATAAACCCGAGATACTCAATTCACTTTCTTATTATAAAATGGGGGATGGTCCAAATTACCTATTGTATTTACCTTATCATATGCCTGGTATTGAGGCCTTGTACGGTATATACGTGAACGTTGTTGAACATCAATCTGTGGTCCGCCCGCTGGGCGCGCCAGTCTCGGATGTTATCACGCGTGCCAAGCGTGACCTGAAAAAAGGCGATAAACTCGATTGTATTGGTGGTTATGATTATTATGGTGAGATGACCAGTGCGGAACACTCAGTCAACGATCATGCGTTGCCTTTAGGGCTAGCCACTGGCGCGACACTGCTGGTTGATATTAATAAGGGTGAACCTATCTTATTCCATCAAGTTGAGATCCTCGGTCATAAAGATGGTTGCCAATTACGACAACGATTTAGTGATATGGTACTGGAAAAACAGCGATTAGAATTAAATCTGATTAAACGCGTGAGTTTAGCTTAGCTAGGCCGTTTTTATCCACATTCGAGCTTAGCGCTATAGCGAGTCATTGTTAGCATTGACTCGCTTTTTTGTGCGCTATTTATCCAGATTTGACTTCGATTTCGGGGCGGCTGGTAACTCGTTATTTGATTGACAATGATGATTAATTGTATAGTTTGACGGTCTTGCTGCTGAATAATGCTTTTATCTTGCCGTATTTATCAACTAACTGTAATAATGGTTTAGCGTATTTAGATTGACCAAAAGGTAATTTAATTAACACGATAAAGAGTAATATAATGAGTTTTAATAACACATCGCTAAAGTAAGCGAGTTTATTGGCTAGTGGTGCTTGTTGTATACGGTAACGGGTATATGTTTCGCCAATGCGTATGGCTCTTTTTAACAGGTAATTGATGTTTAACCGATTACCAGCCACTTCTTCACTGACATACGCTTCATTCGAACAAACTAATTTACCACCATGCTGGTATAACCGATAAAAGAAGTCGGCATCCTCACCACCTGTTAGCCCATAGTTGGAATCAAACCGGAGTTGGTGTTTGTTAATCGCTGCTTGGCTCACTAATGTTGAATTAGTCGCGCCACTGGTGACTTCTTGTCCGTTAGTTACCGTGGCTCGTTCAAATACGCCTGATTCAATGATCCATTGCGGTGTATGACTCGGGTAGATTGATTTAACGCGCCCGAAAACAGCGTCTGCTTGATAACTCTGTGCGGTTGATAATAATTGCGCTAACCAATCGGGGTCGGCGACTTCATCATCGTCGATAAATGCTACCCATTCGCCTTGGCTATTATCAAGTGAGCAGTTACGTGCTAGGGCAATATTTTTGGCTGTCTCTTGATGATAAAAAACGGGTATATTCATGCGATTAGCTTGGTCTTTCACCAGCTTTTCAGCATAACCTTGTTCGTCATTATCGACCACAATAACTTCGAGACCGACGTGATCAGGAAGACGTAATGCCGCAATACTTTGTAGTGTATTGACGACATGCTCTCTTTGATATGTACACATACAAATAGATATCAGCATTTATTTTTTCACCTAGCAAAATGATGGCTTTGTAATAATTGTAGTGATGTAAGGTGAGGTTCGCTACAATAGCGGTTCAATTTAGCGAGGCGTTGCACGATGAGTTTTGACAGTAAATGGTTAGAGGATTTTCTAACCCTCAATGAAACTCGTAACTTTTCCAAAGCGGCGCAATTGCGGCACATAACTCAACCTGCTTTTGGGCGGCACATTAAAGCCCTTGAGGCGGCTGTCGGTCAGCAGTTAGTCGATCGCAGTTCACAGCCGATTCGCTTTACTCCTGCCGGTAAACAATTCCGCAGCTTGGCGCAAAGTTTATTAAAACAACTTAACCAAGGCTTAGATCAAATCAATGGGATTGATCAACCTATCCTAGCTCCCTTACGTATTGCCTCCCCACATTCACTTTCTTCACCGACGCTAATCGAGCTCATGGATATTGCCGAATCACCGCAATCATTGACTTACAGTGTGGATATCCTACGGGTTGATTTAGCGGTTAAATCATTAGCCAATGGCGAGTGTGATTTTCTGTTTGCGTTTGATATTTTATCTTTGTTACAACCCCCGTATCAGAATCTATTTTTAGGGGGAGGGGATTTCCTGTTAGTGACCAAAGCGGATGATGTTGGTTTGCCTATGTACCAACTTGGCGCAGAGTCTGTACCGTATTTACGTTATTCTTCAGAAAGCTATAGCGCGCGACTGATTAGCAGTGGGCAGATGCAGCAACCGACTTTTAACTGTCATCCGGTTTTTGAATCATCTGTGTGCCAGCTGCATAAAGAGATGGCATTAAGAGGTAAGGGGATTGCCTGGTTACCTGATTGCTTGATTAAAGATGAGTTAAGGTCGGGTAAATTAGTGCCGATTAATCCTGAGGTTTACCGTATTCCTTTTCAAGTGCGGTTATATCGGAATCGCGCGCGTTTATCTGTAGAGGCTGAACAGTTCTGGCGTACCGTGCAGCACAAAACCAATGAAGATTGGCAGATTGCCGAGGCGTTTTATACACCTTGATGACATGATCTCGTGTCGATAATCGATTCTGCATTGCGGCAATGCTATTTTTGCATTGCCATACCATTTTTTGCATTTCTTTCTTACGTTTAAATCAGCGATACTCACGGCTTACTTACTTTGTGTTGAAGGTTGTTGTGAGTCAAATATCATTTCATCAGTTTTTAAGTCAGTTCCCTAAAGCTGACTTGCATTATCATTTGCTTGGCGGCGTGCGCTTAGAGACCATGTTGGCCTTTGCGAAAAAGTATGATTATCCATTATCGGAATTAGAAGCCAAAAGTTATTACCGTGCTTATAAAACAGAGACCGGTTCAACCAAAGGCGGTATTGCGGCGTTAACCTTCCTGTATGAATTGATGCAAGAAGCCGAAGATTACGAACGCGTACTTTTGGAAGTTGCAGAAGATGCCCACGCCTGTGGGGTTCGTTATATTGAAACCTTTTGGAACCCTTCAGATACCCATATCTCTTATCAAGATGTCAACCAAGCCCTCGTTCGAGGCATCGAGAAATCCTTACAGCAATTTAATATTACTATCCGCCTTATTCCTTCTATCAATCGTGAAAAGTCTCCTGAACTTGCAGTGGAAATGGTCGAGATTATGTTGCAGCACCCGCATCCTTATGTGTTGGGTATTGGTATTGATTATAAAGAGCATAACGCATCGGTAGAACAATTCTGGCAAGCTTATCGTTTAGCACAAGACCATGGTTACAAGCTAACCGCCCATTGTTCTGAGTTTGGTTTACATTGGCGTAATGTGGTTGCAGGTATTGAGTTAGTCGAAGTTGATCGTATTGATCACGGCTACAGCATTATTGATAACCCAGAGCTAACTGAGCAATATGCTGAGCAAGGTATTCCATTTACCGTGGTGCCGTCGAACACCTATTTTTTAAGTCAGTGGCCTGAGCATACTGAGTGGAAAATTAAACATCCTATCAGAGCCATGGCCAAAGCCGGGCTCAATATCATTCCCTGTACCGATGATTGGCACATGCATGCGACGGACAGCACAAATTGTTATCGCGTAATGGTGGAAGACTTTGGCTTTGATATTGAAAGTTTGAAACACTTTATGCTTAACAGCCTAGGTGCGAGTTGGTTACCAGACGTGATTAAAAAGCAATGGATTTCACAATGGACGCTTGAATTTGATTTACTCCGAGATCAAATAGATCAAGAACCTGAAATAGCGTCGGAGCAGCTGATTGAATACCGTCGTCATCCCGTTTCAAAGCACTTTATATCTTGCATAAAACTATAAATGGAAAGGAAATCAGTAATGATTAAAATAAAGGAGTTCTTTGAGTTTGAGAAGAATAATACGGACTTAAGAACGGAGGTAATTGCTGGTTTTACAACGTTTGCAACTATGGCTTATCTGATTGCGGTTGTACCAGGCATGTTAAGTAAGGGGGGGTTACCTTTCTCCGCCGCGATGACGGTAACTATCGTGATGACAGTATTGACTACTTTGGCGATGGCATTTTATACCAACCGTCCGTTCGTACTTGGCCCTGGCTTAGGCAGTGTGGCTATCTTCTCATTTACTTTGTTAGGTGACGGTGTCCCGCTAAGCATTGCATCGGGTATTGTGTTTATCAGTGGTGCTATCTTTATGGCTGTATCATTTTTAGGTGTGCGTGACTTTATTGTTCGGGTTATTCCGCACAGTATCAAGGTATCGGTTGGTGTTGGTATTGGTTTGTTCATTGCATTGCTTGGTTTGAAGCAAGCGGGTATTGTAATTGCCAATCCAGCTAAAAATGTACTTAATCTTGGTGACTTATCATCGGCGAAAGCCTTGATGTCGATGGCTGGCTTCTTTTTGGTGATGTTCTTTGTTGCTCAGAAAACCCGTGGCGGTATTATTCTAGCTATCTTGATCACCACCGCTATCAGTGTGCCGTTTGGTTTAGCTACAATACCGGAGACGTTCTTTGCTATGCCGGGTAGCATGGAAGGCATGTTGTTTGAGATTGATATTTTAGGTGCGTTAGAACCGAAGTATTTACCTTTCTTACTGGCTTTTTTTATTCCTGATTTCTTTTCTACGTTAGGAACGCTGCTGGGTGTGGGAGCACAAGCTGGCTACTTAGATAAAGACGGTAATTTACCTGGTATTGAAAAGAACTTTCACGTTGATTCATGTGCAACGACCTTTGGTTCATTCTTCTCGTGTCCCGTGCTGACTACATATCTAGAAAGTTCGGCAGGTGTTGAAGCGGGTGGTCGTACTGGTTTCACGGCGGTTGTTACAGCTATCTTATTCTTGTTTACCTTGTTCTTATCGCCAATCGCGACAATGATCCCGACTGTAGCAACAGCACCAGTGCTTATCTATATTGGTTTCTCGATGATGTCGTCAATGAAGAAAGTAAACTACGACGATATTACCGAATACTTCCCCGCGTTTATCTGTGTTGCCATGACTATTTTTAGCTTTAACTCAGGTAATGGTATTGCCGCTGCTATGATTGTGTATGCTTTCTTGAAAGTTGCGACTGGCCGTATGCAAGAAGATCAATGGTCTGTGTATGTTATTGCACTTGCGATGATTTACTATTTCTCGGTTGTCGCTAGCCACTGATATTGAGTGTCGTGATGAATTGAGAGCAAGTATTAAAATCCAACGCAGGCTTAGCTTTGCGTTGGTTTTTTTTGATTCTGTTATTGATAAAATTAGTATTCGTAACGTCGATAGTTGTTGCCATAGCGCTTACTTACACCCCATGTGGCATACCATTCTTGGACGTTATCAAACCGTTTTTAGGTATTTCCAGAGCTGCAGCTATGATCCTAATAATTATGTTTAGTTAGTATCGATGTTGAGTGGACTTTAAGTTCACTTCCCGTAAAATCAAGCGTCTTCAAAACAGCGCTATTAACTTAATAATTGCTGTTTGGAAGATACTTGATACTTAGCCTGTGCTGTTTAATTTCGTTTATTTCTAAAGGATCAATTTATGGTAAAACTGTTGAAACACGAATATTCATTGTTCATAGGACTACTGTTAGTCTTGGTATTGAAAATGGGGGGAGATCAAGTTCTATTTGACACTAATTCAATTGCTACATATATAAGTTCTACTGTAGTTTTATTCGCGGTTGTATTAGTGGCGATATTTGCGGTGGTTCGTCATTCTGATGCGCTAGCAATAAAGTTAGGTGACCCATATGGCACATTGATTTTGACACTGTCTGTCGTGTTACTTGAAGTTGTTATGATTTCGTCTGTTATGGTTACTGGTGACTCGAACGTAGAAATGGCAAGGGATACCATGTTTGCCGTTATCATGGCGGTATTAAATGGACTTGTGGGTATGTCATTATTAATCGGCGGCTGGAAACATCACACGCAAGAATATAATCGTGAGGGTATTAAATCCTACATGGTGGCAATAATACCTTTGGCATTGTTATGTTTGGTCATGCCAAACTTTATATCACCTGAAGGAACCGGAACAACTAGTATCGCGATGAATGTCGCTTTAATCGTCATGTCGCTAGTGTTGTATGCCGTATTCTTATATACACAAACTAAAAGTCATACTCATTTTTTCATTGATGATGCCCATGAAGATCAGCATGAATATCATGGCCCTTTACATAGTAATGTTTTTCACGCCGTGATGTTAGTAAGCTATTTGGCTGTCATTATCTTATTGGCCAAAAATTTAGCTATGCCGATTGATTTAGGTATTTCTAGCTTGGGAGCACCTGCTTCATTAGGTGGATTAATCATCGCTCTGTTAGTTTTGGCTCCAGAAGGGTTAGGCGGCGTTAAAGCAGTATTGCAAAATCAAGTACAAAGAGCGATGAACCTGTTCTTTGGTTCAGTATTAGCCACAATTGCGCTAACAGTACCTGCTATATTATTTATTTCTATGCTGTTAGAACAACCCGTAGTACTGGGCTTAACTACACCTGATATGGTGTTGCTCTCTGCGACGTTATTGATGACTAGTGTGAGCTTTTCGAGTGGTAAATCCAATGTATTAGTTGGTGTGACTCACTTGCTGTTATTCTTTGCATATGTAGTGCTAATGTTTGACTAATCACATGCTGCACTTGTACTGGTGATTTATATATTATTGAGAATAAGTCGTCACGATGAATAAGCCTGTTTACAGTGAAAGTCAGCGTAAACAGGCTGTAGTTTAAAGATTAAGACTCTAAATTTTTAGTTGTACGATTACTGCTTCAGCCGCTTCTAACGCGCCTTCAATATAACCACCATTTTCTTCAGCGGCTTCTGTTCCGGCAAAGAACCAACCTTGTTGATGGATTGGTACGAGTGCTGATTGCATATCGCGTAATCCATAGTGTGGATGGGCACTTGGTGCATTTTTATCGGTATCGGTCGCGGTCATGGTTTCTTGGCTCCAGTCGATTAACTTTACATCAATAGGATTTGCGGCTTGTTCACCATAAATTCGCACAAGCTGCTTTACGGCTAACGATTTGATTAGTTCATTACCTGCCGAGTGACGAGTGTGGGCATCAATACCGACAAAACCAAATAGCGCACCGCTCTCATTGCCACTCGCATTATCACTACCATTAATAGACGCCTCCATAGTACTGGCATCATGTATTTCTGCTAATGGACCCACTTGGCTGCTGGCTGAGCCGGACAAACCTGTTTCACGCCAGAATGGGGTATCGTAGATGGCAAAAAACTTGGCATGCGCTGCCATCCATGTCGCTGTTGTTGCAAACTTGTTTTGCACCTGCATCGGTAATGCAGGGGTAAATTTAATGCTGCTTACAAGTAAGCGCAATGGCATTGCAAAGATGACCTGTCGTGCTTGTATTGTTTGTTGCTTGCCGTTTATTTCAGCGGTAACGATGGAATAACTACCTTGCTCCTCTGTATGCAGTGCTACGTGAGATGCTTTAGCGCTGCAGATCAGTCGTTCGTTTGTTAGTTTCGCTACGATGCCGTCAACAACCGTTTGCATGCCACCTGCAACACGCATTGATTGTGGCGATCCGGCATAGCCTGATTCATAACGTAGCGGTGCTTTGTTCTCGTATTTATCAAACAAGAACGCGCCTTTATCATGCTGTGGGAAGACTGGTAAATATAAATCATCAATCAACTGAGTAATACGTGGATGCATATCAGGCCAAAACCACGAGGGGCCCATATCAAACTTGTCTTCGGTATATATGCGTCCGCCAAGTCGTTGACGACCTTCCAGTAAAATATAGTCTTTACCTTGTTGTTCTAATAAATAAGCCGCATATAACCCGCTTAAGCCACCGCCAACAATAACAAATTCAGTTTTCATATTTTAAGTATCCAGATTTTTAAGTATCAAAGCAGCCGTTAATAAACGGTTTGTTGTAAATTAATCGCGATAACCGAGCTTTTATAAACTGTTTCTTCTAAACGATGGTTATAATCGATAGCTGTGATGACCTGTTTTGATCCAAACAACACAATCATCAGCAGTGGTGGTGATGTCTAGCGCTTCACCAATCGGTAAGCGTAGCCAGTCAAATTTGTTATACACATCACCTTGATGATGTAACTCACCATTAATCACCAGCACTTCAATACCGCCAGCGTTTTCTAGGCTGATATGTGAGTTAGGAGCCCAACGTTCTAAGCGCACCGTTTCTTGTTTGAAAGCATGCAGTAATTGATATTGTACTGCAGAGCTGTTTACATCTTGGATAAAGGCCTGATTAGCGGTATTTATTTCTATATCTTGCTCGTCACCATCTTGGAATTGACCGAGTTTTACTATGATCATACAGCCGCCTTTGACTATTGGTGCGTGCTCTGTACCGACGGGGTTACGTTTATACGTGCCAACAGGGTAGTCTCCGTGTTCATCGGAAAATACACCTGCTAATACCAAGAACTCTTCGCCACCAGTATGCACATGGCTAGTGAAATAGCTGTCAGCGTCATAAACCACCAGTGTTGTTGGTGTTGCAGCGAACTCTGCACCATCACGCTCTAACATTTTACGTGATACACCTTTCAGCGGAGAGGGGATCCAAGTTGATTGATTAAAGAATACCTTTGCAGCTAGGGTAAGATCGCTATTAATGTTCATATCGTTATTCCACTGTCATGTGATAAGGGCAAGTCGTTCGATGACTTTATGTATTAATTATGGCTATATTCTTTGCTTATGACAAAGCACTACTTCTATACTGTCGATATAGTTTTTGTTTATCGGTGTGTTAAGGCGAGGTTAGAGCATAAATGAATAATATAGCCCATTTAAACGCAGTGCGTGCTTTTGAAGCATCAGCAAGGCACCTTAGTTTTTCTTTGGCGGCAAAAGAGCTTAATGTCTCCCCTGCAGCAATTGGTCAGCAAGTACGGTTATTAGAAGAGTGGCTAGGGCTGAGCTTATTTATTCGCGCTAGCAGTGGCGCTTCACGCCTTACATTAACCGCGCAGGCTAAAATTGCATTACCGGAAATTAGTCTCGGTTTAGAGCACATATCTCAAGGGTTAGCGTTATTACAAAAACCGAACATCAACAATGCCATTACCGTATCAGTAAGTCCTGCGTTTGCCGCCAAGTGGCTATTATTACGTATTGATGATTTTCAACTTAAACACCCTGATTATGATCTGCGCTTAAATACCAATTCGCGCTCTGTTGATTACTTTGCTGAAGACATTGATGTCGGCGTACGTTATGGCAAAGGGAATTGGCTGGGGTTGTCACAAGCATTGCTGATGGGGGAGGATATATTTCCGGTGTGCTCGCCTGATCTGATTAAGCAAGGATTAGCGTTACCGAAAGATTTATCGAATTATCCATTATTACATGATCATTCTATGCCAATAAGCTCGGGCTTTCCGACTTGGACGAGTTGGTTAGCTGTACAAGAAGTGGATGATGTAGACACGACTAAAGGCTTGAAGATTAATAACTCGGCGTCTGTTATACAAGCGGCGGTGGCTGGGCAGGGCGTCGCATTAGGCCGTAGCGTATTGGTCAAAGACGATCTCGCCTGTGGACGTTTAGTGAAGCCATTCCCTGCGCTTGATAGTAGTACTGAGTTAGCTTATTACATTGTTTGGCGGCCTGAACATGACTCGATAGAAAAAGTGCAGGCCTTTAAGACGTGGTTATTAGAAACGGTTGCTGCTGTAACGTGAGTGCCATAAAAACTATAACGAGAACGCCATAAAAACATTGACGTCGGACCTATCAACACAGATTAAAATCGGGTTGGCGTTTTTCAATAAAAGCGTTAACAGCTTCTTGGGATTCAGGTTGTGTTACTAAGTAGGCGAGTTTTTTGTTTTCATATTCAATTATATCTAATAGCTGCTGCCGAGATGCGTTCATTAGCATTGCTTTACTGGTTCGCATGGCTATTGGCGCAAGTTTAGCAAGACTCACAGCCTTGGCTGCCGCCGTATCATCAGCGGATGTGGATACCTCATTAGCAAAGCCAAGTGTTACCGCTTCAGTTGCAAGCATACGTTCACCTGCAAGTATCATTGCTTTGGCTTTACGAGTACCAATCTGCTGTGCGAGCAGTTCACTTGAACCAAACTCAGGACATAGTCCCATTGCGATAAAGGGTGTTTGAAATATAGCTGTTGGTGCAACATAAAGGAAATCAACAAACTGTAGTAGAGTTGTGCCAATACCAATAGCAGGGCCATTAACCGCCGCTACGATAGGTTTGTCACAATTAATTAACGCGCGCATAAAGC
The DNA here is from genome assembly GCF_033791185.1 of Moritella sp. Taxonomy (GTDB): domain Bacteria; phylum Pseudomonadota; class Gammaproteobacteria; order Enterobacterales; family Moritellaceae; genus Moritella. The sequence goes on from NZ_JASJHF010000083.1 coordinate 46,386, forward strand.
GGGCTCCGTATTGATCTGGCTGACCTTGTGACATAGCTTGAAAATCTTGCATGTCATTGCCAGCACAAAAAATATCATTGGTGCCTTGGATTAATACGACGCGAATTAATTCATCTTGTTGTGCTTGTTCTAATCCTTGAGCGAGCAATAAATACATATGCTGATTTAAAGCGTTACGTGCATTGGGGCGATTTATTTTTAAGGTTAAAATATTATTACTTACAACTGAGGTAATGAAATCATCCATGTTCTAAACCTTAAGTCTGAGCTGAGTATTTGTATAACACTCATTGATAGCTTACTTTAACATAACTTAAATGGCTGGTTTGTAGCATGAATCACGAGTATTTTTTATGGCTTAAATGATGAGTCACTTTGTGATCTAAGACGTTAATTATATTATTTATTTATGCCTCCGGTCACAACGATTCTCAGTCGATTACGTTAATACAATATGCATAACTGTAATGCATTAATTACTCTTGTGTACTTCACTTATACCAATAATCGGGCTATGGTTTAGCAAGCTTATATATTTTAATTATATTGATTACAGGCGTATCAACAGATAGTTATGGTTCTATTTGATGTATTAGGTGGTGAATTATATGTTAAGACACTATTACGTAGCGGATGACCTTAATGAATTAGTGACTGTTGAAAAGGAACTTCACGATGAAGGATTCACTGAACCTCAGATCCATGTGCTCAGTTTAGATAATGCCAAAATTGCACAGCATAATTTACATAAAGTAGAGCCTTTATTTAAACAAGATGTGGTTCGAGGCACAAGTATCGGTGCTGGTATTGGCTCCTTACTTGCCTTAATCGCCTTAATTATTCCCTATATGGCTGGTTGGCATTATGGCCCTGCCGGTTGGGATACATTTATCATCATTGCACTTGGCTGTTTTATTTTTTGTACCTGGGAGGGTGGCTTTTTAGGTTTCAAAAAACCGAATTCTCGGTTTTCTCGATTTCAAGCGCTACTCAAAAAAGGCAAACATATCTTGTTTGTCGATGTTGATCCGGTACAAGAACATAACTTTAGAGTAATAATGAAAACTCATCCCCGCGTTAAAGCCGCAGGTTGTGGTGCCGCGGTGCCGCATTGGATTGTTAGCTGCCAAGATGCCTTTGACAATGTCAGAAAACGTGTTTCTTAACAGTGGTTGCACGGTTGGTTAACGCGTTGTTAACTTTGCGTGTACATAAATTCAAACTACTCATAAAGTATTAACTATTTGTATGTTAACCCTTGTGTTGTTAAGGTTTCTTGTTGTATTGTGACCTTAAACATACTAAAAGAAGGTAAAACAATGAGTAAATTAAAAGGTATTCAAATCACTAAAGCTGACGATCAGCGTCTTAATAATTCAATTTGGCTCATTGATGAAAGTGCAGAACAAGCAAGATGCATTGGTACAGTTGATGATGTTATTGCACAAGATGCAGTTGTTAGCTTAGCTGAACTTGGTAACTTTGAGTCGCGTGATATTGCAATTGAAGAACCTGCAAAAGTTGAAGGTGGTCAACACCTAAACGTGAACGTATTAACTCGTGAAACACTTGAAGATGCGATTAAAAACCCGAGTGCTTACCCACAGTTAACAATCCGTGTATCGGGTTATGCTGTGCGTTTTAACTCATTAACATCTGAGCAGCAACAAGATGTTATCAGCCGTACATTCTCTAAAACAATGTAATGCTGTTTAATGACGTAGTTTAACTACGTCCATAAAGCCTCAGTTTTCATTGAGGCTTTTTTATTTCACCGCCTTTTTATTTCTTTAACCCTTGTCACTCTTTCCTCACTTATTTAATGCAATTGCTATTAATCATTTCCCATTGCTGGTTGTTTGCTTTATATCTAATTGATAGATTAATCATATTCTAGAAATAAGAGGGAAAACAACGATGGATGGAATAGGCATTTTATATCCACTGCTTGGGCATATGCTGTTAGTTTTATCACTGTATATTTTGTTGATAATGCGTAAATCAAAAGCGATTAAAGCGAAGTCGGTCGACTTTAAGAAAACTGCGTTAAATAACAAAGCTTGGCCAGAAGATGTCGTTCAAGTCTCTAATAACTTAGATAATCAGTTTGAATCACCTTTGGTTTTCTATGCCTTGTGCATTATTACAGTGTTGGTTGGCGCTGTGAATAGCTTTGCGATTGCATTATCGGTCGCGTATATGGTGTTCAGGTATATCCATGCTTATGTACATGTCGGAACGAACTATATACCACATCGGCTACGCGCCTTTGCACTGTCTTTAGTGGCGATGTTATTACTGTTAATTCAAACTAGTATACATATAGTTATTAATACCTAGTCATCGCTTTATCATGGCGGGATCACATTAATGTTTATACACTTCACTTACAGCATCATAACTATGTCTCGTCTGTAGAGTGTTATTACCTATGAAATTAATTGTCGCCGGTATTTGTTTATTAAGCTCTTTTATGACTTTGTCCGAAGAGATACCCGTAGGGGAAGCAGAGATTGTCTTGGCGGAAGAACAGGTTGTCTCGGTAGAAGAGCAGCTACCTACAGTTGATGTGCTACAAAGTCAGCTCAATACCATGATGCAAGATACAGCTGCTTGGGTAGATGATATTGGTTATAGTGGCAGTGATAGTGATAGTGATAGTGATAGTGATAGTGATAAGGGGTCGGCTAATGGTTATTTACAATTATCTTGGTTACCTCGCACCGCAGATTTAGGTGATGTGGATGCTAATTTCAAAGTGTCTTTGAATTTACCAAAGTGGGATGAAAGGTTCGCTTTGGTTATTGATAATATTGATGAAGATGAGCTCTTATTAGATTATGAATCAAAAGATCTTGATAACGAGCAAGAAGGGATAAATGTTGCGTTTCAATATATTAAGCGATTTGGTCAAGAAAGACAGGTTAAAAATAGAATTGGTTTTAGTCGAAGCCAAGTATACTTAAGAAGTGAAATGCAGTTTAGTTGGCAGGTTCAACACGTTGATTTGAGCCTCCAGCCTCGTTTGGCTTATTTTCTAGAAGACGGCTGGGAGCCAAGTATCAAAACAGTGGCTGCCTATCCACTGGAAAAAAGCTATTTGTCTTTATCCGCCAGCTGGCAAAAATTGCAGACTGAAGCAAACACTAGGCGCAAGATTGGTTTTTATCACATCAAACCTACCGGCAAGAATCAGCTGCTCGTCAGTGGTGTTCAATACAGCAAAAGCAATGATGCAGACGATATCCCCAATGAAAATTATTACATTTCGATTCGTTATAGAAACCTACTTTATAAGTCATGGATGTACTTTGAAGTAGAACCATTTACTGAATTCAATCAATCCAATGACTTTAAAACAGAGGTTGGTATTATCTTTAGCTTAATCAGTTATTACGGGAATTAATGATAATACCGGCTATTGTGGACAATCATAGGCTTGAGCAAAAAAGGTTACCGATGTATTAAAGCTCAAGTTATATTGAATGTGAATAGCGTTAGCGCCCATGGTATTGGCTTGATTTTTTAAATCATTAATACTGCCAAGCGTTAAGTCTTTGTTGGAAATAAATAGATAGTTGTACCAAGTCCCTTCAGAGCCGACTAACTCATCAACAAATGTACATTGTTCGAGATGTTCGTATGCATCATAAAGTTTAATGACGCTGGTTGCGTCATCTAGTGGCTGGATATCGAATAGGCTACAAGAGGTAAGTGTTAAACCAGTAATAAAGATGAATATGACTTTTAAATGATTGAATATCATGTTGTCTGGCCGCTGTTGCTTGGTTTTAATAATTAAGTGTACAGCGCTTTAAAAATAGCCGCAATTGCTGCGGCTATTTTATTTTTAGGTGCAAATATTAAGCTAGTGTTGCGTCGTCTGCAGTGATATCGCCATCACCTTGCTTGCGTTTTAGTAGCAACAGACAAATTGCTGTGAACATACCAAATGCTGAAACACTTAAACCAATACCAAAGATCATTTGGTAAGCTTCAATAGCAGGGTAACTATCAATGATCCAACCGTTTAGTGCGTAAGCCCAGAATACCGATGCATAGGCTGCGAATGAACCAACACTCATTGCCGCGCCACTGAATTCTTTTGGCACGCCAGCTTCAGCAATTGGCGCTAAGATAATCCCTTTTGCTAGGAAGATACTAAACGAGAAACACATAAGTAGGATCATGTTCATCACTAACATTTCAGCTGATTTAGGCAGTAAAATGGTAATACCTAAACAGATAACCGTAAGACCCAGTGCACACAGCATCATTTTAATCGATGATTTGAATATAAAGTCAGCAATCGAACCAGCGACAAGACCGGCAACAACACCCATCGCACCGGTATTAATTATACCGAAGATAGCGGCTTCTGCCGTGGTTAAACCGAATACTGCTTGTAAGTACGGTACAGTGTAGATAAGGGTGATGTAAGTCCAGTAAACCGTTAGCGATGTGAGTGCTGCTAACCATACTGTCGGCATTTTCAATACATAGAATAAGCCTTGTAATGCTGCTTTGTTTTTACTTTCGCCAGCTTTAACTTCTAATTGATTGTCTGGTACGAATTTCCATACACAGAAGATCATTGGTAGGATAAGTAGAGTATAGAATAAGATCTCACCTTGGAAAATTAAGATTGAGCCACTTACTAGCGCCATGATACCAACGATAATCTCGTTCATGCTCATTTCTGTCGCGCGGCGGATAGATTCTAATAAACCAAATGCCATACCTTTATTGTTATCGCCTGACATTAAGTTAACGCCGTTAACAACCGCTGGCCAGAAGATAGCGTCAATTAGACCCCAAAGTCCGGCAATGACGATTAAGTAAGTAAATTCTGGTTGGAAGATGATAATGGCCATCATACTCAAGAATCGAATGAACATACTGGTCATCAAAATAGAGCGAACAGAGAAACGGTTGTTTACCCAGCCTGCCGGAATGTAGAAGAACATCGCGGAACCAATTAAGGTGAATAATACACCCATCTGTGTATTGTCGATGTTTAAAACTTCTAGCAGTAAGTTATAAAACGTACCTTTAAATGCTTCAAAAGCAGAGTAGATGATTTGTCCTGATAGCACGACAGACAAGAAACCGTAAAAACGGCTTTTTGAGTCAAAACCAATTTTGCTTAATAAACTCATTATTTATTACCTAAAATTTTGTATTTTGATGGGAATTTATGAGCAATATCGGTACAAATACCGTCAACGCCCCAGTTGAATAATTGGTTTGCACGAGCCAGATCGTTCACCGTCCACACGTTTACTTTAAAACCAGCGGTTTTAAATTTGTGCACCATTTCTTGGGTTAAGCCTTTGTCTTCGGGGTGAATGTAATCAGCGTTACACCAATCTAGAATTGAGTTCCAATCGTCCCACAAAGTGTGGCTTTCAAATAAACAAGCAACTTGAGTTTCTGGGCTACGACGTTTAAATTCGGTTAGCGCAAGGTGGTTGAAACTTGATACGATTAATTCGCGATCAGGATTAAGATCTTTCAAACCAGCAATTAAATTATCAATGAGGGTATAACTTAGCGCTGCACTTGCTGAGCATGATTTTATTTCGATGTTCATGTTTAGTTCGAGCTTATTTGCTAATGCAATCAACTCTTGTAGGGTCGGTAGTTTTTCACCAATGAATTCATCTGCAAACCAGCTCCCGGCATCGATGTTGTCGATATCGGCATGACTGATTTTACATAATTGACCGCTCTTATCAGTACAACGATCTAATGTATCGTCATGGGAAACAATGATTGTACCGTCTTTTAAAATATCAACGTCACATTCAAACCATTGGATGTGATGTTCTTTACATAAAGAGAATGCGGCTAATGTATTCTCTGGTGCCAGTGATGACATTCCACGATGAGCAATCAATCTTTTCATTTTTAACCTTTTTGTAACTAAACGATGGCGAGATAATAGGGTAGATTATATAAACGAAATGTGACGCGCATACAATTATCACTATTCGAAAGTATAAATGTTCAAATAAAGGTTCTATTTGTTCGATTTATCACCTATTTAAGCATTTTTAAATTAGTGTAAATGCGTAAGGGAACACGGTGGTTTCGTTTTAAAGTTAGATTCGAAGGTTTAAATGGATGTATTTGTAAGAGGCGTTAAGGCAGGGTTAAATAATGTGAGGTTAAGTGTGCGGTTATTATTAT
>NZ_JASJHF010000084.1:0-3530 GCF_033791185.1 Moritella sp.
CTTGTAATTTAGCGATATAGAATTCAACTGGAGACTCATAACCGGCAATCATTTCATTGATTTCAGCTTGTAGTTCTGGTGATTGCTTATCAAAGTTAAGCAATGCTTTCGGGTGAATACCAATCATACGGTTAATGATGAATTCAAGACGCGCTAGACCAACACCTTCGTTTGGTAATGCCGCGAAATCGAATGCACGATCCGGGTTACCGACGTTCATCATTACTTTTACTGGAATTTCCGGTAAGTTATCAACTTTCGATGATGTTTCACGGAACGGTAAGATACCTTCGTAGATAAAGCCAGTGTCACCTTCAGCACAAGATACTGTTAGCTCTTGCCCCGTTACAATAAGGTCTGTCGCGTTACCACAACCTACAACAGCAGGGATACCCATTTCACGGGCAATAATTGCAGCATGACAAGTACGGCCACCACGGTTCGTGACGATTGCAGAAGCACGTTTCATGATAGGTTCCCAATCTGGGTCAGTCATGTCTGTTACTAATACGTCGCCTTCTTGTACTTCATCCATTTGCGAAATTGATGAGATAACTTTAGCTGGACCTGCGCCAATCTTACCGCCAATTGCACGGCCTTCAGAAATCACTGCAGATTTAGCGTCAAGATGGAAACGCACCATAACTTGCTTGTCTTCACGGCTACGTACTGTTTCAGGACGTGCTTGAACGATATAAATTTTGCCGTCGATTGCATCTTTCGCCCATTCGATATCCATCGCATGGCCGTAATGCTTTTCGATGATCACAGCTTGTTTCGCTAGTTCCATTACTTCTTCGTCGGTAATAGAGAACTGACGAGACTTGCTTGCTTCAACATCAACGATTTGCACTTGTTTGCCATGTTCTTCATCAGCAGAGTAGATCATTTGGATCTGTTTGCTACCAATGTTACGACGAACAACAGCTGGTTTGCCTTTAGCAAGTGTTGGTTTATGAACATAAAATTCATCAGGGTTAACGGCGCCCTGTACAACCATTTCACCAAGACCGTATGAAGAAGTAATGAATACTACATCTTCAAAGCCAGACTCAGTATCAATCGAGAACATCACACCAGATGATGCTTCATCACTACGTACCATGCGTTGAATACCCGCAGATAATGCCACGCCACGGTGGTCATAACCAGAATGCACGCGGTAAGAAATAGCACGGTCGTTAAATAGCGATGCAAATACGTGTTTAATCGCAACAATGATGTTGTCATAACCACGTACGTTGAGGAAAGTTTCTTGCTGACCAGCAAATGATGCATCAGGCATATCTTCAGCGGTTGCCGAAGAACGTACAGCAAATGATGCTTGCTCGCCTGCTTCACCAGCTAGTACGTCATAGCTTTGGGCAATAGCGGCTTCTAATTCAGGTTGGAAAGGTGTATCGATGATCCATTGGCGAATTTTCGCGCCAGCTTCTGTTAACGCTGCAATGTTATCAACATCGAGATTGTCTAGTAGTGTGTAGATTTTATCGTTCACACCACTTTGCTCTAAAAACTGATTAAACGCATCAGCGGTAGTCGCGTAACCACCAGGAACTTGCACGCCTGCGCCAGCTAAGTTACTGATCATCTCGCCTAGAGATGCATTTTTGCCGCCAACTCGTTCTACGTCGTTCATTCCAAGTTTTTCGTACCCAATTACGTACTCTATCACGGCAGTTCTCCAGATTTAATCTATCTCAAAAATGATTTTAATTGTGGGCGATATTGGATATTGCTCACATATTATTAATGCAAAATAATCATCTTGCTTTCCTTAGTGTTTTTAATCATACACAGCTATTAATTTCAATGTAAGATACTTACTTAGAAAAATTGATCTGTTTATGAAAAGGATAGGGTAAATGCAAACTGTTTTTTATATTTCTGACGGCACCGCGATCACCGCTGAAGTCTTTGGTCACGCGCTTCTCAGCCAATTTCCAATCGAACTTGAACAGCATACTTTTCCCTTTATCGAGACCGAAGAAAAAGCCAGAAACGTCACTAAAAAAATTAATGAGATCGTGGCAAAAACAGGACAGAAGCCACTAGTGTTTCATTCGATAGTTTCATCTGAAATAAGGACAATCATCGAATTAAATGAGGGACATTCTCACGACTTTTTGAGCACCTTTGTATCCCCACTTTCAGAACAATTGAATATCAAAGCAGAGCCTAAATCTCATCGTACCCACAGCCTTAAACTTGATACCTATGATGCCCGTATTGAAGCGGTAAATTATGCCTTAGCCAACGATGATGGTATTACCTGTAAAGATTACGATGATGCAGATTTAATTTTAGTCGGTGTATCACGTAGTGGCAAAACCCCAACCAGTTTATATCTGGCGCTGCAGTTTGGCATCAAGACGGCTAACTACCCATTTATTGCCGATGACATGGATGAGTTAAAACTCCCCCCCGCATTAAAACGCAATAAACATAAAATATTTGGTTTAACCATTGATGTAAAACGTCTGCAGGATATCCGCAGTGAACGCCTTGCTAACAGTACTTACGCGTCATTACGTCAATGTAAGTTAGAAATATCAGAAGTGGAATACTTATACCGCAGCGAAAAAATTCCTTTCATTAACAGTACCTCATTTTCGGTTGAAGAGATCGCCACGAAAATATTGGACAAGAAAGGCTTGAAACGTCGAATTTTTTAACCTTTAATTTATTGATGCATCATCTATGAAAACAATACACTGCACGCAGTCATACCGATTAAGCGTGTAGTGCTTTTGTCATCGAGCTTGTTACAGGTCTTGTTAAAGCTGTTGCTGTAACAAACGCCATACCGCTGAATCATTCGCTGCAAGGTCATAGTAAATATCGCCTGCATGATTACTCACTTGCTGGTTAACAATCGCCTTTACAGGCACTACCCCCATCACTGAATTAGTGATAAAAACTTCCTCTGCAATGCGCAGATCCGTCAGAGTATAATCTCCCGTTTTCACAGTTAATTTTAGATTATTCAACAAGTTCAAAATATGGGTTTTCATCACCCCTTCCACACCACTGCGTTTTGTGCTTGGGGTATAGACTTTACCCTGCTTCACCCAGAACACATTAGCAACGGATGTCTCAATAACATAACCGTCTGTCGAGCACACCAGTCCATCTGCAGCGCTATGGGCATCAAGTTCTTGCTTGACCATCACCTGGTCGAGTCTGTTTAAGGTTTTTAATCCCGCTAATACTGGGTTCACGGTTTGCTGATACTGGCAGGTCATAAGCTCAATGCCTGTGTGAGCCCATTCGCCATACTGGGTAGGGATAGCGCGATACTGCAAATACCAATTGGCACTGCTACAACCGATAACACCATAACCACGGCCACCCTCACCACGGGTAATGGTGACTTTTAATACCCCGTCCTGTAATGTCAGCGCTTGCTCAATGATTGCCGCAATCAGTTCATCCCATTGGCTAAACTCAATGGCTAACGCCGCGCACGCTTGCTGTAACCGCGCCATGTGCAGAGCTAACAACTGTGCTTGTCCTGCGGCCATTTTGAT
>NZ_JASJHF010000085.1:0-18952 GCF_033791185.1 Moritella sp.
TATCCAGTTTTATGATGGCATTCGCACTGAAGATATACATGAAACCATGATCAAAGCTGCGGCGGATTTAATTAGTGAAGAGGCGCCAGATTACCAATATCTTGCCGCCCGTTTAGCCGTCTTCCACCTACGTAAAAAAGCCTACGGTCAATTTGAACCGCCTGCACTTTATGATCACGTAAAACTCAATGTTGATGCGCTTCGCTATGATGCTCACTTACTTGCGGATTACACTGTAGAAGAATTTGCAGAAATGGATCTGTTAGTTGATCACTGGCGCGATATGAACTTCTCTTACGGTGCGATTAAACAGCTAGAAGGTAAATACCTACTACAAAACCGTATTTCTGGTGATATTTACGAAAGCCCGCAGTTTCTCTATATCTTAGTAGCAGCAAGCTTATTTGCGACTTACGATAAATCAGTTCGTATGGACTACATTCGTCGTTTCTACGAAGCAACATCAAGCTTTAAGATTTCACTACCAACGCCAATTATGGCTGGTGTTCGTACCCCTACTCGTCAATTCAGTTCGTGTGTATTAATTGAATGTGACGATAGCCTAGACTCTATAAATTCAGTATCGAATTCTATTGTCAAATATGTATCGCAACGTGCTGGTATTGGTATCAATGCCGGTCGTATTCGTGCACTAGGTAGTTCAATCCGTGGTGGTGAAGCATTCCACACTGGTTGTATCCCATTCTACAAACACTTCCAGACAGCCGTTAAATCTTGCTCTCAAGGTGGCGTTCGTGGGGGTGCTGCAACATTGTTTTACCCACTATGGCACTTAGAAGTTGAATCGCTGTTAGTACTTAAAAACAACCGCGGTGTTGAAGAAAACCGTGTACGTCATCTTGACTACGCCGTGCAAATAAACCGTTTAATGTATCAACGTTTAATTGATAACAAAGATATTAGCTTATTCAGCCCATCGGATGTAGATGGTCTGTATGATGCATTCTTCCAAGATCAGGATGAGTTTGAGCGTCTCTATAATCTATACGAGCAAGACCCATCAATTCGTAAGCAAACAATTAAAGCGAGCGCACTGTTTGGCTTAGTAATGCAAGAGCGTGCAAGTACCGGTCGTATTTATATCCAAAACGTGGATCACTGCAATACGCACAGTCCGTTCAACTCAGCTGTTGCACCAATCAAACAAAGTAACTTATGTCTTGAAATTGCATTACCAACAAAACCAATGCAACACCCAGGTGATGAAGAAGGCGAAATTGCGCTATGCACATTATCTGCGTTTAACCTTGGTGCGATTAAAGACCTAAGTGAATTAGAAAACCTTGCTGATTTAGCGGTACGCGCACTTGATAGCTTACTTGATTATCAAGACTACCCTATGCCAGCGGCTGAAAAATCAACGATGGCACGTCGTTCATTAGGCATAGGCGTGATTAACTACGCTTACTACCTCGCGAAAAACGGAGTTAAATACTCAGACGGCAGTGCAAACAACTTAACGCATAGAACGTTTGAAGCAATTCAATTCTATCTATTGAAAGCGTCAATGAACCTGTCGAAAGAACAAGGTCCATGTTTAGCCTTTAACGAAACAACTTACGCGCAAGGTATCTTACCAATTGATACTTATAAATCAGCGTTAGATGAAATTTGCGATGAAGAATTGCACCTAGATTGGGAGACGTTACGTGGCGAAATTCAACAACACGGTTTACGCAACTCAACGCTAACAGCATTGATGCCATCAGAAACATCAAGTCAGATTTCAAATGCGACTAATGGTATTGAGCCACCACGAGGTTTAATCAGTATTAAAGCAAGTAAAGACGGAATCTTGAAACAAGTTGTACCTGATTACGAAAATCTACGCGATAACTACGAACTACTTTGGAATATTCCGAGCAATACCGGTTATTTACAACTTGTTGGTTTAATGCAGAAATTCGTAGACCAGTCGATTTCAGCTAACACTAACTATGATCCACAACGTTTTCCAGGGCAAAAAGTACCGATGACAACGCTGTTAACAGACTTAATGTTAGCGTATAAGTACGGATTAAAAACGCTTTATTACCATAACACCCGTGACGGTGCATCAGACGTAGATGTAGTTAAAGAAGACGAGGGCTGTGAAGGCGGCGCATGTAAGATTTAAGCAATCTACACCGAACTAACCTACCCCCTTTCATTTGGCAGCTTAGGCTGCCAATTTAATGTATAAAATAGAGATGACCAATGAGTTACACTACTTTTTGCCAAACTAAAAATGACCAATTAAAAGAACCAATGTTTTTCGGCCAACCTGTAAATGTTGCCCGTTTTGATCAACAAAAACATGAAATTTTTGAAAAACTAATTGAACGTCAGTTATCGTTTTTTTGGCGCCCAGAAGAAGTTGATGTAAGTAAGGATCGTATTGATTATCAGCAATTACCTGATCATGAAAAACACATTTTCATCAGTAACCTAAAATACCAAACACTGTTAGACAGTATCCAAGGCCGTTCTCCTAACGTTGCCTTTTTACCCCTTGTTTCATTGCCTGAAGTTGAAACTTGGATTGAAACATGGTCATTCAGTGAAACGATTCATTCGCGTTCATATACACACATCATTCGTAATATTGTCAATGATCCATCAGAAGTATTTGATGATATCGTGGCGAATGAAGAGATCTTGAAGCGTGCAAAAGACATTGCCGGTTACTACGATAACCTAATCGATGCGACCCAAAAACTAAACCAGTTTGGTGAAGGGACACACGTAGTGAATGGCGAAACTATCGTGGTGAGCAAACGTGAAGTGAAAAAGAAACTATACCTTGCAATGGTATCTGTAAACGTACTTGAAGCGATCCGTTTCTATGTAAGTTTTGCTTGTTCTTTCGCGTTTGCTGAACGTGAATTAATGGAAGGTAACGCTAAAATCATCAAGCTTATTGCCCGTGATGAAGCGCTGCATTTAACCAGTACACAGCACATTCTAAACTTGATGGCTGACGGTAAAGATGATCCAGAGATGCAAGAGATCTCAATTGAATGCTTCCAAGAAACCCAAAAAATATTCACTGATGCTGCACAACAAGAAAAAGAATGGGCAGAATATCTGTTCAAAGATGGCTCTATGATCGGTTTAAATAAAGATATTCTTGCCGATTACGTTGAATACATAACTAACACCCGTATGGCTGCGGTTGGTTTACCAATGGCATTTGAAGTGAAAAGCAATCCACTACCTTGGATCAATGCTTGGTTAGTATCTGATAATGTTCAAGTTGCTCCACAAGAGTCAGAAATAAGTTCATACCTGGTTGGTCAGATTAATGCTGAAATTAACCACGCTGATATTGGTACATTCGTTCTATAATGTCGATTATGCTGACAACAAGCACAGGGAATTATCTGGTTTCACCACAAGATAACTCCCTACTTGAAACCCTTGAACGCACTGGTCATCAAATTGAGTATCAGTGTCGCCAAGGTTATTGCGGCGCTTGTCGCACGACAATCAGCGCGGGCTCGGTCACCTATAATACGGATCCATTAGCCGTTGTAACGCCAGGTTCAATACTCCCCTGCTGTTGCAAAGCTGATGGTGATATCACATTGACCATCATCGCCACAACAACCGTTGCCGCATGATATGATTCAAATACTTAGCCTGAAGCTCTAATAAGGTTGAGTATTCTCCCTGCCAACTAGCTCTGAAAATCGAAATTAAATAATAAACCATCACTTCAGTTTGCGACAACGCCCATTTTTTTACCTTTCATAACTCAATATTCAATACCTTACAAGATAGAATGTGATTTACTTTGCAAAAATATAGAACCTTACCCATACTCCTTGCAACAACGTACAAGTAATTTAAGTAACGTAAACGTATAAGTATCACGGCTTAAAATAGGATGATTTTATGTTAGATGATTTAGTTGGAATCGGTATGCGTCCAGCGCATTATGAACAACTCACCAACACCCAAGTAGACATTGGCTGGATAGAAGTACACAGTGAGAATCACTTCGAGATTAACTCCGAAGCGACTTATTATTTAGATAAAGCTAACGACCGCTATCCCCTTAGTTTACATGGTGTCGGCTTAGCACTGTCTTCTAACGAGTTACTTGATACCGTCCATATCCACAATATAAGAAAACTTGTTGACCGTTATCAGCCATTTCGCGTATCTGAGCATTTAGGCTGGAGTTCTATTGCTGGTCAGCATTACAGTGATACGTCACCGATCCCCTACACCGAAGAAAACCTTAAGCATGTCATCAGTCGGGTTGAACAAGTACAGCAGATCCTAGGCCGAGCCATCGCAATCGAAAACCCTGCTTGTTATAATAAACATAAAAACAATACCCTAACAGAAGCCAACTTTTTAATAGAATTACAAGCGGCAACTCAGTGTGAAATACTACTCGATATTAATAATGTCTATATCAGTAGTCATCAACTCGAGTTTAACCCTTATGATTATTTAGCCGCTATTCCTAGCCATATTGTCAGCGAACTTCATTTATCTGGTAGCAATAAACAATTAAAAAATAATCGTATTACTTTCGATCAAGAGCATAGCCAGAAAGTAACATCGGAAGTGTGGCAGTTATTTGAATATTATTTACAGCACTGTAATACCATCCCAACGCTTATTGAATGGGATACCAATATCCCACAGTTCAATGAATTACTACGTGAAGCGCACACTGCTCAGAAAATGATATTGAAATCACAACGTTTCAAAAAAGCATGTTAATCAGATAGGGCTATCATCCTTTATAACCTACTAGCCCGCCTTCTGGTTGCCCGATCTAAACTTTAATCTTCCTGTTCATGCCCATCATATTTGCGCAAGCGCATGCTCAGCGACCCAATCTTCCCCTTTATCTTTATGATAACCAGCAATTGGCTGCTTCATTTTACTCTCCAATAAACCTTAATCGGATTTACACTAAATAACGCCTTAAAGAATATAGAATAATTGAGTAATGGTTATATTCTCAGTACAATACAGTCCACTTCGAAAATGTTAAGTAATTACACATAACAGCGCATTAATGCCAACTTTGATGAGTAAGTACCACGTGTTCGTATCATTTATCACGATTAGGAATACATAATGCTCGTTGAAACCTTACTGCCCTTCATGGCCATTATTGCTGTAGCGACCTATGTGCAAAGCGTTGCAGGGTTTGCTTTAGGCATGATCGTCATGGGGACTGTAACCACCTTTAATTTAGTACCGATTGCATTTACATCAGTTGTGATTAGCTTTGTTACACTCATTAATAGTATCTTCATTTTGAAAGGTTGTTTTCAGCAACTCAATAGACGCTTAGTGCTATTAACTGTTGCAGGGATGCTGCCAGGTTTAATGATTGGATTAACATTACTTGAATACTTAAGCAGTGAATATAACCAAATATTACAAAATATCCTTGGTATTGCGATTATTGGTGCCGGCATTAGCATGATTTTAAAATCACCGCATAAAGACCGTAAACAATCTTATGAAGCGACATTCTTTGGTGCAGGTACTGCGTCAGGTATTCTAACCGGAATGTTTAGTATGGGCGGACCGCCACTGGTTTATATCTTCTATCGCCAACCTTTTACACTTAACCTTATCCGCTTATATCTGTTAAGTATTTTCTTTGTTAGCTCAGTGAGTCGCATCACTATGGTTGGTATTCAGGGTGGACTCACCAGCGACATGCTGTTATTTTCATGTATTTGTATACCAGTGGTACTTAGTATGAGCTGGGTTGCCAAACATTATCCACCACCCATTAGTTTGGATACTATGCGTAAATTCGCATTTTGCCTATTGATGATTATCGGCACCAGCTTGCTAATTAATTAGCATTATTAATACCAAGCCCTAACTTTACTGCTTTTATTACATAGAAGCTGACCATCGTGAATCAAAAAGCTCAGCATATGATCAATCAAACGTTGGCTAGCCAAACTAACAAAACGACGTGACGGATAAATTAAATAGCACTTACCTTCATAGGGTTCAACATCGGCAAACAGTCGCACCAGCTTACCCGTGTTAATATACTCTTCACACAGGCGCTCTGGTATATAAGCAATACCGCGACTAGCGAGCGCACTTTCTAATGCCAGTTGCACACTGTTTAAACAAATATTGCCGCTGACAGATAAAAATTCATTGTTACCTAAAGGCAGTTCATTAAATACTTGCCCATTAGGGAAGCGGAACATTATCGAGTTATGTAGGCTCATATCACTGAGTTCCGTCGGTGTTCCTGCTTTATCAAGGTACTCAGGACTCGCCACAAAATGCAATGTCTCACTGATAATCGGACGAGCGACCATATCGATATCAATGTTATTAAATGCTTCATCAATCATAAACCCGATATCAATGTTATGACGGATCATATCTAACGGCTCAGTGGTAACAATAAGCTCAACGGTTACCTTAGGATTGAGATCCATAAATTTAAAAATACCGTTAATAATTAGCATTAAATCAGGTACTGGAAATAGAAGAATGCGTAAATGGCCGCTTACCTCAGCATCTTTATCTGTTATTTCGGTGATGGTTTGATCCAAACTCGCCAGCAAAGATAAAGTTTTATTATAAAAATGACTGCCTGCAGTGGTTAAGGTCATCGCCCTATTTTTCCGGTGAAATAGCTTGACCCCTAAATCATCCTCCAACCCTTGCAAGCGACGACTTATTGTCGATTTAGGCAAATATAATAACCCTGCAGCATCCACTAAGCTACCCGCTTCAACTATCCGGTGAAATAACGCAATATCTTCTGTTTTCATCACAAATTCCTCAGAGAACACAAATAAATGTGAATTACATCATTAAATAGTTCCATTATATGCAACCGATAGTTGCATATAGATTCATTTTTATCAACCTTATATGTTGTTATATTACGCGTAATTGTATTATCAATGTCAATATGACTGGAATTAAGGTTATGAACCTCTACATAAAAACTATTATACTATTCACCGTTGCTGCTGTTATCAGTGGCTGCAGCGCTGAGTCAAAAGAACCTTTAGCGCCCTCAATAAGACCGGTTAAATTATTAACCATTGCCGACATGCAGACCGGCTCTATTCGTCGTTTTCCAGCCAAGGTGACCGCTACAGAACAGGCGAATCTGGCTTTTCGCTTATCGGGTCAGCTAGTTGAATTTTCATTAGTTGAAGGTCAGCATGTTAACAAAGGTGCTGTACTTGCCCGCCTTGATGATAGAGACGCCCGTAATACCTTGTTGCATCGGGAGGCCGAGCATGAACTTGCTGCGGCAGATTTTAAACGTAAAGGGAAATTGCTCGATACTAAGTTACTCTCTCAAGCAGAATATGACCTCGCTAAAGCGCAGCTAAAATCGGCACAAGCGGCTCTTTTCACTGCGCAAGATCAACTCAGTTATACGGTATTAAATGCGCCTTACAGTGGCACTATCGCTAAGATATCGGCCGATAACTATCAGATGGTGCAAGCTAACCAAACCTTATTAGTATTACAACAAGATCGTAATATCGACATCGTCATTCAAGTATCCGAAACATTAGCGACCCGAGTAACGCAACTGACCCCAGGTACGGCTAATCAAGCTCAGGTTATATTTTCAGCGCAGCCGCATAAGTCTTATCCAGTTACATTAAAAGAATATGCCACGCAAATAACCCCAGGTACACAAAGCTATGAAGTAGTGTTTACCTTGCCGCAACCGAGCAATAACCAGATCTTACCCGGAATGAGTGCAGAGCTCACCTTAAACATCGCCACAACAACACAAACCGTCGCCATATTACCCACCAGCGCTGTGATGAAAACAGATACTAACGGTAAAAACATCGTTTGGTTATACAATAGCGATACTCACACAGTAAAGCCACAGACAGTAACGCTGGGTAAAGTTCGCACACAAGGCATTGAAATAACATCCGGTATCAAAACCGGCGATCAAGTAGTTATTGCCGGGATCCAGCAGTTATCTGCTGGGCTGGTGGTAAAACCACTACACTGGCAACGTGGAGTATAACCGATGAATTTCGCTCAATACTCAATCCAGCATAAGGTCGTTAGCTGGATGTTCGCGCTGTTACTATTAGTTGGCGGCAGCATCTCTTTTTTTGATTTAGGACAATTAGAGTTTCCTGAATTTACCATTAAACAAGCTTTAGTCGTAACAGGCTATCCAGGGGCATCACCAGAGCAAGTCGAAGAAGAAGTAACATTACCACTGGAAGATGCGCTACAACAACTTGATGCGATAAAACATATCACTTCAATTAACAGTGCTGGTTTATCCCAAATTGAAATTGAGATTAAAGAACAGTATGGCGCTAACGAATTACCACAAATATGGGATGAAGTACGACGTAAAGTCAATGATGCTATCAAGCTATTGCCACCAGGGGTAGCGACACCCAATGTCATTGATGATTTTGGCGATGTTTTTGGTATTTTAGTTAATATCACAGGTGATGGTTACAGTAATAGAGAGCTGCAAAATTACGCTAATTTCCTACGTCGAGAATTAGTGCTCGTAAGTGGCGTCAAAAAAATTGTCATCGCAGGTAAAGTTGCCGAACAAGTCGTTGTGGAAATATCCCAGCAAAAACTCTCTGCATTAGGGCTTAATCAAGATTACATTTATAGTCTCATCAATGCCCAAAATGTAGTATCGAATGCCGGTAGTATTCGGGTTGCTAATGACCGTATTCGTATTCATCCCACAGGTGAGTTTAGCGATGTAACACAAATGGAACGTTTGTTAGTCAGTGCGCCTGGCAGCACTAAGCTTATTTACCTTGGCGATATTGCTAACATTTACAAAGCCGCAGATGAAACACCTACAAATATTTATCATGGTCAGGGGGCTTCAGCCTTATCCGTGGGTATCTCCTTCTCAAGTGGTGTCAACGTAGTTGATGTCGGGGCTGCAGTAAACCAGAGGCTTACAGAGCTAGAGGGTGAGCGCCCCATTGGTATTGAGCTGACGACAGTTTATGATCAAAGTAAAATGGTGGATGATACCGTCAATGGTTTCTTGATCAATTTAGCCGAATCTATCGCGATTGTTATCGTAGTATTACTGGTCTTTATGGGACTGCGTTCTGGCTTGTTAATGGGACTGGTATTATTGCTGACTATACTCGGTACCTTTATTGTCATGAACATACTCAACATTGAGCTACAAATCATTTCATTAGGTGCACTAATTATCGCCCTCGGTATGTTAGTTGATAATGCGATTGTCGTGACCGAAGGTATTCTTATCGGTATCCAACGTGGCCAAACACGCTTAGAAACAGCCAAACAAGTGATAACCCAGACCCAATGGCCGCTACTCGGTGCTACCATTATTGCCATTATCGCTTTTGCGCCGATTGGGTTGTCTGATAATGCCACTGGTGAATTTTGTGCATCCTTATTTCAGGTGTTGTTAATTTCACTGTTTATCAGTTGGATCACAGCGATGACACTCACCCCGTTCTTTTGTCATTTAATGTTTAAAGATGGCGATAACAACTCAACACAAGATGATGACCCGTATAAAGGCGTTATATTTCAATTTTATCGTGGCGTGCTCACCCTTGCAATACGTTTTCGTATTGTGACTGTCACCATGGTGATCGCAGCGCTTATGGCCTCAGTCATCGGCTTTGGGCATATAAAAAATGTATTTTTCCCACCTTCGAGTACGCCGATATTTTTTGTTGATGTATGGATGCCTGAAGGTAGCGATATTAATGCCACCGAACAACTGGTCGCACGCATTGAACAAGACCTAATGCAACAGCAACAAACCAAAGATGTCGGGTTAGTTAACCTAACCAGTGTTATCGGTCAGGGTTCGCAGCGCTTTGTATTATCTTATGTGCCTGAAAAAGGCTATAACGCCTATGCGCAGTTGCTAATTGAGATGACTGATCTCGATACCCTCAATGCGTTTATGCGTAAATTAGAGATAGATCTGCTACAGGATTATCCTGAAGCCCAGTTCCGCATTAAGTATATGGAAAATGGTCCCAGTCCAGCAGCTAAAATTGAGGCTCGTTTCTATGGTGAAGACCCGCAAATACTGCGTCAATTAGCCGCTCAGGCTGAAGCCATATTAATCGCTGAACCAACGGCTACAGGTGTACGTCATAACTGGCGTAATCAAGTCACCTTAATCAGACCACAGCTGGCCTTAGCGCAGGCTCGAGAAACCGGTATTAGCAAACAAGATCTAGATAACGCCCTACTGACGAACTTTACCGGTAAACAAGTAGGTATATACCGTGAAAACAGCTATTTGATGCCAATTATTGCCCGCGCTCCTGCAACCGAACGTCTTGATGCTGATAGTATTGGGAAGCTACAGGTATGGAGTGCCGACAATAACTTGTTCGTTCCAGTGACTCAGATCGTCAGTGATTTTAACACTGAGTGGGAAGACCCGATGATCATGCGACGTGATCGTAAACGGGTACTGTCAGTATTAGCAGACCCCATTAATGGTACTGGAGAAACTGCAGATTCGGTGTTTAATAAGATCCGCACGGATATTGAAGCGATCCCTTTACCTAGTGGTTATAACCTCGAATGGGGGGGAGAATTTGAAACCACCACAGAGGCACAGACCTCGGTATTCAGCTCAATTCCTTTAGGTTATTTAGCCATGTTTTTAATCACGGTATTGCTGTTTAACTCTGTACGTCAGCCGTTGATCATCTGGTTTACCGTGCCGCTAGCATTAATTGGTGTGGTATCAGGGCTATTACTCTTCGATGCCCCCTTCAGCTTTATGGCGTTATTAGGTTTACTCAGTCTGACCGGTATGATAATTAAGAATGGCATTGTCCTTGTCGACCAAATAAATCTGGAGCTAAGCCAAGGGAAAGCACCTTATGCAGCGGTAGTTGATTCATCTGTAAGTCGGGTCAGACCCGTGCTTATGGCAGCTATCACCACGATGTTAGGTATGATCCCGTTACTGTCGAATGCCTTTTTCAGTTCGATGGCGATCACCATCATCTTCGGTTTAGGTTTCGCGTCGATACTAACGCTGATTGTATTGCCCGTAACTTACACCTTGGTATTCAAGATCCCTAATCGAGACTAATTCATTTTAAATACACCCGACACTAGTGCTAGCAAAATGTGGTGTCGGGTATCTTTCCACTTAATACGTGGTCAGCACTCTATCACCCTGTTATTAGCTGTATGATTTTTGAGCTTAGATGAGCTATTTAAAATATCTTATAATACCTCGTCGTAGTTTATATTCCTGGGCAGGCCACAATTAATTATCTATCAATCCCTTATACTCTCTCTGTTAATCGGCATTTAAAACTGCGAACTAGATCACTTAAAATTTAAAACTAAAAATTGAAGGTAAGTGAGATATACGGTCTAATCACGCCATCATTCAACACCGACAGATTATTCATTCCTTGCCATGACATACCAGTTAATATTCTTTTCACTCGTGATATTGTCACTCAATAGCTATACCTCTCAGGCCGAGCAAGCTGATTATGTATTAGTTAACAAATCAGATCGAACCCTTTCTCTTTTTAGCAATGAACAGTTGATTAAGTCATATCAGATCTCGCTGGGAAAAAATCCGATTGGCGCTAAAATCCAGCGCGGTGATAAAAAAACACCTGAAGGTTTGTATCTTATTGACTTCAAAAATAGGCAGAGTAAATATCACCTAAGTCTTCATATCACCTACCCCAATAAACGCGACCAAGCACGTTCGCTAGAACGTAATCTCAATCCCGGTAGCAGCATTTATATCCATGGCTTGCCGAATAAAAAAAATGCAGCGTTACTGATTGGCTCTGACTGGACCAATGGCTGTATAGCCGTCAGCAATAAAGCCATTAGAGATATCGCTAAATATGTGCCCGATGGAACCCCTATCCAGATAACGCCTTAACAGTCTACATGCTTGGCACTACTTAACAATTACCGTTATTTTTTTCGACATCAGCGGTTGCTCATGTGGGACATGCGCATAATTGCCTAACAGTAACTGGAGAGTATGCTTACCCGGTTTTAGTGTTATTTCGGTTTCCGTTTGACCGCCACCAAAATGTCGCACTTTATCTGTCGCTTGTAATGGTTTAGTCAAATCAGGTAACACCTTCGTATCAATAAGTAAGTGATGATGAGCGGTTTTAACGCGATCAATTCCCGCTGGCGCAATGCCCATTCCACTAAGACCAAAACGTACCGTAAATGTCGGTGAAACAGTAGCCCCATCTGCCGGGCTGATAATGTAAACATTAACATCCGCAGGTGCTGAACTTGCTGGTTCCTGCTTCAATGCAAAGGTATTTGAACTAACCATAAACAATACAAAAAACCATGATATTTTTAACATACTTAGCGCCTCATTAATGAATATTTTACCATCTCACATTAATTGTAGACCACGACTCGAATATGCCAACGTTGCTTCAGAGTACCAATAGATACGCATGCTAAAAAGCAATCAGCACTAAATTCAGGTATTTTCCACAGTAGCACGCCCCAATTTTGCAACTTATAATGCCCTTATTTTGGAGACATCTTGATTAAGCGCATTTACTTACTTTTGCTTGCTTTAGCCCCGCAGATAGCGAATGCCGATCCACTCACCAAGTATCAACATCTACCGACCGATGTTGCTGACATGCCTTTCTTCGATACTGAAGCACAGGCGCAGCAACGCACCGATGAGTATAACAGTGCCATCGATGCAATTAATGATGCTTTAGATACGTGCGAAGAGGCTCTATGTGAAACATTAACTCAGCATCAAGCAGACCTTGAATATGCCATTGATGATCACCAAGAAAAAAACGGTGCGTCAATTACCTCTTGGTTAGGCGGTCCTGCTTATACGCCTGAAGTCGGCCTAATGGTTGCTGCTGGTGGATTATTTTCATTTAGCACTAATCGAGAACAACAAGCACTACAACGTTCAAGCGTGTCTTTATTTGCAGTTGGTACCCAAGGAGATGCCGGTTTCGGTTACGGAATTCGCTCAAAACAAAATCTATTTTTTGATCACAATAATACCCGTTTTACTGGCGCGCTAACGTTTAGTGATGACGCAGAAAATTATTGGGGCGTTGGCTACGACAAAGGTAAAGCGCAAGATTCATCAGCTGATACCTTGATGCGTAATACATCACTGACCTATGACGCTAATCTGTCCTTTAAAAATAATTACGGTTTCTATTTTGGTCCCGTGTTGCGTTTAAAATATTACCAAGCGGATAAAGGTAGTATTCCACTCGCCGCTGAACAAGATGAAAATTTTAACGCATTTAAAGACCGGCCATTATCTATCGGCTTGGGGATCACCCTAAATCATGATAGCCGTGATGTAACGGTTAACGCATGGCAAGGTCAGTACTTCAACGTTGAGTACATTAATTATGGCTCGAAGATCGGCAGCGATAATAATTATCAAAAAGTACTGATCGATTATCGTTATTACCACAGCTTTAATCCAGGTCGTGTCATCGCCTTTTACAATGCGCTGCAGTGGAGTGATGGTGAAGTTCCTTTCTACGACATGCCCACACTTGGTGGCAGTTTCTCGCTTCGTGGTTTGTATGCAGGTCGCTTTAGAGATAACAACGCTGTTGAACATACCGCTGAATATCGCCATACCTTCTTACGTGATAACGGTAACTTATCAGCGCATGGCATGACGGTATGGGGGGGATTCGGCTCGGTTACTAGTAATCTTGATACTAATTCTAGCAGCTTGTATGAAGACCTATTGTATAGCTACGGACTTGGCTATCGCTACGAATTACAACCACGCATGAATGTCCGTATCGATGTTGGTTTTAGCGCTGATGATAGCGGCTTTTTCCTGACTTTTACTGAAGCTTTTTAATGACGAATCGAACTCTAATTACGGCAGCCCCTGATAGGTAAATGGCTATCAATATAGCTATTTGAAATCTTAATATTTTAGACTTTTGCACTTTGGAATTTTGTAATAACATGAAACGAATAACACTTATTTTATTAACGGCTTTAACTGCCCAGCAGGCTTTTGCAAACGATACCAATGCCACCGAAAAAGTTGATGCATCAGCCGTTACACAGTTCGCATTGCCACCTGTAGCATCAACAACGATTGATAAAGCAACCACTAGTGTGTTATTCCCACCGTTATTTGAGCTTCAAGAGCAAACTGTATTTGCTTTACCCTCCCCACTATCTCAAGCGCAAGTATCAAGGCTCAACACTGAGAATACAGAAGCAGATTTTGAGCGATCAAGAGCAAGTAAACAAACATCGTCTCCAGCGAAGAAATGGGATCACCTATTACCATTTTTTGCCGAAGACGTAGTTATGAATGGTTATGACTTACCACTGCCATTTGGTATCAGTATCATTTATGCCAATGTACAACAGGATATGACTCTCACCGATTTATCGGTTGGCTTTCGAGGATCTGAAAAAGTTGACATCGATTTCGTTTCATTTGATGACACTTCATCCAATACCCATACCCCACAGTTAAAGTTAGATGCCTGGGTACTGCCGTTTATGAATGTATTTGCAACAGTCGGTAAATTGTCGGGAACCGTTGGCATTAACTTTGCCATTGACGGTAATGAAGCATTAAAACAAGGAAATATCGATTGCTCTTTAATAAAAAATCGCCCTTTATGTAATGCCCTAGCTGACAAACGTCTGGAGGTCGAAGACATTGAAGCCAGTCTGACAGGTATGTCTTATGGTGCAGGTGTTATGTTTGTCGGTGGCTGGGAGAGCTATTTTGTTTCGGTGCCTATCACTTTCACTTGGACCGATATGGACCGTAATGAGACTGATGGTTATGTCGTCAATGTCCTGCCTCGAGTTGGTAAACAGTTTCAGTTTAATAACGGCTCAAGTTTATCACTGTATGTGGGAGCTAGTTATTTAAAAAGCCAGCTAACGCTGTCAGGCTCACAACCGATACCAGGAACAGAAGAAAGTATTGACTATAAAATCGAACAGGAGAACGTTGATAAGTGGATGGGGCTCGTCGGCGGTAGCTATAACTTAAGCAAACGCTGGATGTTGGCCTTTGAATATGGTGGTATAGGCGGTGCGAGTCGCCAACAATTTATTACCAATCTGTCTTATCGTTATTAACCATTTTTTCATGTCTTGGACTAATATGGAAGAGATTGATTATAAGGATATTGGAGTCATCATGCGATTAGGAAGACAGTCCGAGAACATAGCTAGGCGAGGCGTTGTTATAGTTATAGCGACATGTTTTTTTTCATTCAACATTATGGTCGATGCTAAACCCTCTGCAAAAGTTAAATCAATCCTAAATCGCGCTGAAACGCCTAATAAAGTGACAGAAAAACTGCTCTTACCATATTTATTTTCTACAGAATCAATGGGATTAAACATAGGCGTCGGTGGTATGGTCAGCGGCTACCATCAAGATCAAATGACCATCGGCGGAACAGCGTTTGGTGGGGACGTAAGTTATGGCGTTGGAGCCGGCGTTTGGGATTATCGCTTACCAAAAACAGACCGCCTGTACTTTAGCATATTAGGCATGCTGGGGTACTATCCTGATCAACGAGCTTATGCCAGCCCCAGAGATACCTACACTCCAATTAGTGAACCGTTAGCTGGCAGTAATGATTCATCGAATGACAGTTATATTGAAGCTAATGGGTCGTCAAATTGGTGGGAAATGAAATTAGAGTTGTCATTGCCCATCGGCGCGACCCGTAATCAAGGGATGGTTAAATATGAAACTAGCCGTGGTTTATTAACCTCTGAGCCAACTGGCGGAGAATCGTGGAATCCATTAGACACGGGAGCATCAGTGTTAATTCTAAGGCAGTTTAATCGCTACCAAAGCTTTGAAACTGGACCAAATGCGATTGATGGTACTATCCATGCATTTGAACTCGGATTGTTATATAACAATACTGACTTTGCAATTAATCCCTCAACTGGCAGTAGTCAGTATATTGCCGTCACCCACGATCCCGCTTGGCTTGATTCCGATCGACGATGGACTTTCATTGATCTCGAAATGAGTAAATATGTCTCGCTTGGGCAATCTAAAACTGCATCTCAACGTATTATCGCAATGAATTTTTGGACGGGTTACTCCCCGTCTTGGCAACTTGAGTATGACAATGCTGGAGGTCAACAAGTGACGGACTCAGCACCGTATAATGAAGGCGCGACATTAGGCGGTTTCTATCGTATGCGTGGTTATGACCAAAATAGATTTCATGATAAAGCGGCTATTTATGGTAGCCTAGAATATCGTTATACCTTTAAATATAACCCGATTGCAGATATACGTTGGTTGAAATTTTTACGCCTTGATTGGTTTCAGTTAGTCGGTTTTGCTGAAGCGGGACAGGTAGCGGGCACCTATACGACCAACGCATTATTTGCGGATATAAAAACCGATGTTGGTCTTTCCTTACGTTCCTTGATGGCTGGGGTGGTGATCAGAGCAGATATTGCAGTTTCCGATGAAAGTACCAATCTGTGGTTGATGGTTGACCATCCTTTCTAAACCTATTAAAAAGATACTTAACAGCAACCGACAGTACCACGCCATCACGCTATAAGTAAGTAACTTAATTAATGCATAATAAAAAGCCGCTGATACGTTAGTCAAATAACGTCTCAGCGGCTTTTAGTGCTTAGCTAAACACCCAATAAGTTTAAACCTTATTTGGCATTCTGCTCCGCTTTTTTCTTGGCTTTTTCTACACGGCGTTCATCAATGAGGTGTTTAATTTGACCACCGATGTGTGACTCGCCACGTTTTTCAGCTAATTCAATTTGACGTTCACGCTCTGCAAAACGGCTGCGTTGCTCATCAGTTACCTGATCATGACAACGGTGACAGCTAAGGCCTTTAACGTAATGCTCACTTTGTAATTCGTCTTGTGTTAGTGGGTAACGACAAGCGAAACACTGATCACATTCACCTTGCTCTAAATCGTGGTTTACTGACACACGGCCATCGAATACAAAGCACTCGCCTTCCCACATGGTTTGTTCTTTTGGCACTTCTTCAAGATACTTAAGAATACCGCCTTCTAAGTGATAAACCTCGTCAAAGCCTTGCTCTTTTAAGTAAGCAGTCGATTTTTCACAACGAATCCCCCCGGTACAATACATCGCTACTTTCTTGTGTTTTTCTTTGTCTAAGTTGTTTTTCACATACTCAGGAAATTCACGGAAAGTTGCTGTATTTGGGTTCACCGCATTTTGAAATGTGCCGATTTCAATTTCGTAATCGTTACGGGTATCAATCAAGATCACTTCCGGATCTGAAATAAGGGCGTTCCAATCTTTAGGTTGCACATAGGTACCCACAACTTGGTTAGGATCAACCCCTTCCACCCCCATCGTCACGATCTCTTTTTTCAACTTAACCTTAGTACGTAAGAACGGATTCTCATCGTTATAAGATTGTTTGAAAGAGATGTCGCCCAAACTTGGGTCTTGAGATAAAAAGCTTAATACAGCATCAATACCTGCTTGTGGCCCTGCAATAGTACCGTTGATACCCTCAGCCGCTAATAACAGCGTACCGCGAACATCTTGGTTTTCCATTTTTGCTAATAAAGGCGCGCGTAACGCTTCGAAGTTTTCTAAACGTACGAATTTGTATAATGCACAAACGGTAATTTTAGCTGTGTTGTTTGTACTGATTGGTGCTGACATTTGGTAATTCCCCATTGAGCTAACTGGAACGTAAATCCAGAGCTGTAGATTAAGGCGGCGATGGTAACAGAAATACCATATTGCGGCCAGCTAAATTGATCTAGATCAACAAAGCCAAGCAAATATAACCCAAATCCCCTACCAGACATTGTGGCTGAGTAACCGTTAAAATAAACCATTGAAATAAAGCAAAGTCATATTGAACTATACTCTCTTATGACATTCCTGAACTTACTCAACAGGAGGATAACGTGATGAAAGTTACATCCTATATCTTAAGTTCAATATTGCTTTGCTCTGGTTACACAACCACAGTATATGCTGATGATAACGCAGACAGCTTAATCAAAGATGCGCTGAGTGCAGCACCTTTAGCACTGCGTGATAAAGTGACCGTTGTTGACTGGAATCAGAAGGTATTAAAGAAGGGAACCAACAACTATACTTGCTTTCCAACTCCCCCACATCTAACAGGTAAAGCCCCCATGTGTTTAGATGGACCTTGGATGGCATGGGCTGATGCATGGACCAATAAAAAACCATTCCAGGCTAACGCCATGGGCATCTCATATATGCTAGCAGGCGATGAAGGAGCCAGTAATATAAACCCTTATGCCAAAGGAAAAACGAGTGATAACCAATGGGTCAAAGAAGGGCCACACTTAATGATTATTACTCCCGATAAAGCCCTACTCGATTCACTACCAACAGATCCACATAATGGCGGTCCCTACGTTATGTGGAAAGGGTCACCCTATGTTCATATTATGATCCCTGTTGCCACACAAAAATAAAGTAAACGTCATACTCGGGTTATCTCATGGTAACCCTTATTATTGCTACAATTTAATGACATAACTTCAGGACTAATAAAAATTAACATGTCACATTAACGATATCGAAAAAATAATAATAACCGCACACTTAACCTCACATTATTTAACCCAGCCTTAACCCCACTTACAAATACATCCATTTACACCTTCGAATGTAACCATAAATCGAAAGTGGTGTGTTCCTTTACGTATTTACACTAGTCAAAAAACGTTTCGATTGATGACAAATTGCACAATTATTAACTTTACCTGAACATTTAAACTTTCGAATGGTGATAATTGTATGAATGTCACATTTCGTTTATATAATCTCCCTTATTATCTCGCCATCGTTTAGTTACAAAAAGGTTAAAAATGAAAAGATTGATTGCTCATCGTGGAATGTCATCACTGGCACCAGAGAATACATT
>NZ_JASJHF010000086.1:0-30543 GCF_033791185.1 Moritella sp.
AGCTGACGCAGAAGCAAAAGTAAAACGTGATGCTACCGAAAAAGCAAAACGTGAAACGCAACAAAAAACTACAAAATCAAAAGAGGCAGATGATATGGCGAAGCGCGAAGCGGAAGCGTTGAAGCAGAAGCAAGAGCAGGAAGCCACTCGTAAAGCTGAGCTGGAAGCTCAACAAAAAGCTGAAGAAGCACGTAAATTAGCAGAAGAACACTCAGCTCGTTGGGCTGCAGAAGAAGCTGAACGTGAAAAGAAAGAGAAATCGGCTGATTACCATATAACCACATCAACGCATGCACAAGCTGCAGAAGATGATGCTGATGCTCGTTCAGAAAAAGGCGTTCGCAAGAAAAAAGCAGTTGCACCAGTAACTGAAGCGGCTAAACCAGCACCAAAAGGTAAAGGTAAAGCACGTAAAGCGAAAGGTCGTAAACCTGATAATCGTTATAGCCGTGCTCAAGGTAAATCAGTTAACGCACCAGAAGCTATGCAACAAGGTTTCAACAAGCCAGTTGCTAAAGTTGAACGTGATGTTCGCATCGGTGAAACAATCAGTGTTAGTGAACTAGCACAAAAAATGGCGATTAAAGCGACTGAAATCATCAAATACATGATGAAACAGGGCTCTATGGTTACAATTAACCAAGTACTTGACCAAGAAACTGCGCAACTTGTTGCAGAAGAAATGGGTCATAAAGTTATCTTAGTTAAAGAAAATGCCCTAGAAGAAGCGGTATTGGCTGAAGCACAAGGTGAAGGTACTAAAGTTACTCGTGCACCTGTTGTTACTATCATGGGTCACGTTGACCACGGTAAAACATCGCTACTAGATCACATCCGTCGCGCTAAAGTTGCTGACGGTGAAGCCGGTGGTATTACACAGCATATTGGTGCTTATCACGTTGAAACTGATAACGGCATGATCACTTTCCTTGATACTCCTGGACATGCGGCGTTTACGTCTATGCGTGCTCGTGGTGCTCAAGCGACAGATATTGTTGTACTGGTTGTTGCGGCTGATGATGGTGTTATGCCACAAACAATTGAAGCTATCCACCATGCGAAAGCAGCGGGTGTTCCACTGATTATTGCAGTGAACAAAATGGATAAAGAAGGTGCGGATCCGGATCGTGTTAAAAACGAACTAGCACAACATGAAGTTATCCCTGAAGACTGGGGCGGCGAAAACATGTTCGTACACGTATCAGCTAAAGCGGGTACTGGTATTGATGAGCTTCTTGAAGGTATCTTGCTACAATCTGACGTATTAGAACTAGAAGCTGTTGCTGTCGGTCCTGCTGCGGGTGTTGTTATTGAATCTCGTCTTGATAAAGGTCGTGGTCCAGTTGCTACAGTACTTGTACAGCAAGGTCAATTACAGCAAGGCGATATCGTTCTTTGTGGTCTAGAATACGGCCGTGTTCGTGCGATGCGTGATGAGAATGGTAAGCCAATCGAATCAGCTGGTCCTTCTATTCCAGTAGAGATCTTAGGTCTTTCTGGTGTACCTCAATCAGGTGACGAAGCGACTGTAGTACGCGATGAGAAGAAAGCACGTGAAGTTGCGCTTTACCGTCAAGGTAAATTCCGTGATGTGAAACTTGCTCGTCAACAGAAGTCTAAACTTGATAACATGTTTGCGAACATGGAAGCGGGTGAAGTTTCTGAACTTAACATCGTACTTAAAGCGGATGTTCAAGGTTCACTTGAAGCACTTTGTGACTCATTGGTTAAACTTTCAACTGACGAAGTTAAAGTAGCAATCATCACGCGTGGCGTTGGTGGTATTACTGAAACGGATGTTACTCTTGCTGCTGCATCTAACGCAATTGTACTTGGTTTCAACGTACGTGCAGACGCAAAAGCACGTGAAGTTGTAAGCAACGAAAGTGTTGATTTACGTTACTACAGCGTTATCTATAACTTGATTGACGAAGTTAAACAAGCGATGAGTGGTTTACTTGCGCCTGAATTCCGTCAAGAAATTATCGGTCTAGCTGAAGTTCGTGACGTATTCAAATCACCTAAAATCGGTTCAATTGCTGGTTGTATGGTTACTGAAGGTACTATCAAACGTAGCGCTCCAATCCGTGTACTTCGTGATAACATTGTTATCTATGAAGGTGAACTTGAATCTCTACGTCGCTTTAAAGATGACGTACAAGATGTTCGTATGGGTATTGAATGTGGTATCGGCGTTAAGAACTATAACGACGTACGCGTTGGTGACCAAATTGAAGTATTCGAAACTGTTGAAATTAAACGTACTCTGTAACGGTTAATAGCTCGGTTCGATTCAGATAAATTGATGGGGACCTTAGGTCCCCATTTTCCTTTAGAGGAATTTAAAAATGGCAAAAGAATTCAGTCGTTCTCGTCGTGTTGCGCAGCAGCTACAACAAGAATTAGCGCGTATTTTACAACGTGAAGTTAAAGACCCCCGCGTAGGCATGGTAACAGTATCGAGTATTGACCTATCTCGTGATCTTTCTTACGCAAAAGTGTACGTTACTTTCTTCAATATCGACAACGATGAAGAACGTATTAAAGAAGGTGTTAAAGCACTTGAATCGGCAAGTGGTTACATCCGCTCGTTAGTAGGTAGTTCAATGAAACTACGTATCGTACCGGAACTGCGTTTTATCTATGACAACACTTTAGTGGAAGGTATGCGTCTGTCAAACCTAGTAACTGAAGTGCGTGCTAAGGATAAAGAGCTACAAGATAACTTCGGTACTGTTGGTGATGAAACTGACTCTACTGAAGGAGAGTCTTAGTCATGTCTGGACGTCGTCGTCGCTGGAATGGCCGTGATGTACACGGTGTATTCTTGTTGGATAAACCAACAGGCATTAGCTCAAACGATGCATTACAGCGTGTTAAGAAAATTTTCTTTGCTGCTAAAGCCGGCCATACTGGCGCCTTAGATCCTTTAGCTACCGGTATGCTACCGTTATGCTTTGGTGAAGCTACGAAGTTCTCACAGTTCTTACTTGATTCAGATAAGCGTTATTTAGTAACGGCAAAGCTGGGTGAACGTACTGATACATCAGATTCTGATGGCGAAATCGTGCAAACACGTCCAGTCAATGTTAGCGATGCTGAATTGTTAATTGGCCTCGATACTTTCCGTGGTGACACCGAGCAAGTACCGTCAATGTTTTCTGCATTGAAACACGAAGGTAAACCTTTGTACTGGTATGCGCGTCAAGGTATCTTTATCGATCGTCCTGCGCGTCCTATTTCAGTTTTTGAACTTAAATTATTAAGTTTTGAAAATGATGAAGTTAACTTAGAGATTCACGTCAGTAAGGGAACTTATATCCGTACTATCGTGGATGATTTAGGGGAACTACTAGGCTGTGGTGCACACGTCTCTATGCTACGTCGTATTGGTGTTAGCGCTTATCCAGCAGAGCGTATGATGACGTTCGAAAAGCTGGAAGAGATGGTTGAACAAGCGAAAGCAGAGGGTATTGAGCCGAAAGATGTGCTCGATCCGTTATTGATGCCACTTGATTCAGCGGTAAGTCATTTACCTGAAGCGAACATGAGCGAAGAAACGGGCGGTTTTGTATTACATGGGCAGCCTGTTGTAGTACCAAACACACCTGAATCAGGCTTAGTGCGTATGACGGTCGGTGATGAGCGTGCTTTTATTGGCGTTGGTGCTATAGATGACCAAGGTCGTGTTGCACCAAAACGTATCGTTAATTACGAAACACAGGCGCGCGAACCACAATAAATTCATTATTCGACAGCGACTAATGAATGAGATAAAAGGCATTATTACCCAGTAATAGTGCCTTTTTTATACGCCTTTTTCGGTGTCTAATTTGTTTCTCTATTCAACGCTAAAAATGATTGCAGGAATTAACCGACATCTGTATACTCCGCGGTTCTTCTTATAGCTGAACGAGTGGTCGGCTATAAGCTACTTATCTATATTGGAGACTCCACTATGTCATTAAACGTAGAAGCTAAAGCAGCTATCGTTGCAGATTTCGCACGCCAAGAAGGCGACACTGGTTCAACTGAAGTTCAAGTTGCACTACTAACTGCACAAATCAACCACCTTCAAGGTCACTTCAAGAAGCACATCCACGATCACCACAGCCGTCGTGGTCTATTACGTATGGTTGCTAGCCGTCGTAAACTTCTTGATTACCTAAAACGTACTGAAAACGTACGTTATGCAGACCTTATTGCACGTCTAGGTCTACGTCGTTAATCGACGATTAATTTGACGTCTACGGACAACAAATTATAAGAAAGGAGCCAATTGGCTCCTTTTTGTTTTTATGCGCTTTATCCCACATTTTTTTCCTCCTCGAATTATTTTTCAACTTATTTCACTATTTCCAATACTTACATTGCCCTTTAATTTTTTTATGCAGTATACTTAGCGACGAAATTAAAGAGACATTAAAGATTAAGGACAAAGAGTGAATCCTATCGTAAAATCGTTTAAGTATGGTCAACATACAGTTACATTAGAAACAGGTGTTATTGCACGTCAAGCAACAGCAGCTGTAATGGCAAGCATTGGTGATACTTCTGTTTTAGTAAGTGTTGTTGGTAAAAAACAAGCTGAAGCTGGTCGTGATTTCTTCCCGCTAACAGTGAATTACCAAGAACGTACTTACGCTGCAGGTAAGATCCCTGGTGGCTTCTTTAAACGTGAAGGCCGTCCAAGTGAAGGCGAGACTTTAACATGTCGCCTAATCGACCGTCCAATCCGTCCACTATTTCCTGCTGGCTTCAAAAATGAAGTACAAGTAGTAGCTACTGTTGTTTCTGTTAACCCAGAAATTCAACCTGATTTGGTTGCATTAATCGGTGTTTCAGCTGCATTAAGTATCTCTGGTATGCCGTTCAATGGCCCAATCGGTGCAGCACGTATCGGTTTCCAAAATGACGAATACATTCTTAACCCGTCAACATCTGAGTTAGCAGAAAGCCAACTAGACCTTGTTGTAGCCGGTACTGAAAATGCAGTATTGATGGTTGAATCTGAAGCTGAAATTCTAAGCGAAGAACAAATGCTAGGCGCGGTTGTTTATGGCCACGAGCAAATGCAAGTTGTTATCGAAGCTGTTAAAGAATTTGCAGCTGAAGTTAATACACCAAAATGGGATTGGTCTGCACCAACTGTAAACGAAGAAGTTAAAGCTAAAATTGCTGAACTTGCTTCTGAAGATGTTGCTGCTGCTTACCAAATCCAAGAAAAAGCTGAGCGTTACGCTAAAGTTGGTGAAATTAAATCTGCAGTTATCGCTAAATTAGTAGAAGAAAATGCAGACTTAAATGTACGTGAAGCAGGCGACTTATTGAGTTCTTTAGAAAAGAACATCGTACGTAACCGTATTCTAGATGGCGAACCACGTATTGATGGTCGTGATCCAGAAATGATCCGTGCATTAAGTGTTATGACTGGCGTTCTACCACGTACACACGGTAGCTCACTATTCACACGTGGTGAAACTCAAGCGTTAGTTACAGCGACACTTGGTACAGAACGTGATGCACAACGTATCGACAGTCTAACTGGCGAAACGATTGACCGTTTCCTAATGCACTACAACTTCCCTCCTTACTGTGTTGGTGAAACTGGTATGGTAGGTTCGCCTAAACGTCGTGAGATTGGTCACGGTCGTCTAGCGAAACGTGGTGTTTTAGCTGTTATGCCAAATGCAGATGAATTCCCGTACACTGTACGTGTTGTATCTGAGATCACTGAATCTAACGGTTCAAGCTCAATGGCTTCTGTATGTGGTACTTCGTTAGCACTTATGGATGCTGGTGTGCCAATCAAGGCTTCTGTTGCGGGTATCGCAATGGGTCTAGTACTTGACGGTGACCGTAGCGTAGTTCTTTCAGATATCCTTGGTGATGAAGATCACTTAGGTGACATGGACTTTAAAGTTGCTGGTTCAACTGCTGGTATCACTGCACTACAGATGGATATCAAAATTGAAGGTATCACTAAAGACATCATGCAGAAAGCGCTTGTACAAGCAAAAGCTGCACGTCTACACATCTTAAGTGTGATGGATCAAGCTATCGCAACTAACCGTGATGATGTATCTGAATTCGCACCGCGTATTCATACAATCAAAATCAGCACGGACAAGATCAAAGATATCATCGGTAAAGGTGGCGCAACAATCCGTGCACTTACTGAAGAAACTGGTACTACGATTGAAATCGAAGATGACGGTACAGTGAAAATTGCAGCGACAAGTGGCGAACAGGCACAAGCAGCAATCGAACGTATTCACCAATTAACAGCTGAAGTTGAAGTTGGTCAAATCTACGAAGGTAAAGTTGTACGTCTAGCTGACTTCGGCGCATTTGTTAACATCTTACCTGGTAAAGATGGCTTAGTTCACATCTCGCAAATTACGCAAGAACGAGTGAACAAAGTTGCAGATCACCTGTCTGTAGAACAAGTAGTTAAAGTTAAAGTTCTAGAAGTAGACCGTCAAGGTCGTATCCGTCTAAGTATTAAAGAAGCAATGGACGCTCCTGCAGCGCCAGCTGAGCAACCAGTTAGCGAATAACTTGTTGTTAATTTAGATTGATTATTTTAAGGAGCGTTGATACGCTCCTTTTTTGTATCTGTAAATAATAAGTGGTTTAATTATGAAAAGATGTCTTAGTTTATTGATTGTTACAGCCTTACTTTCAGGTTGTAGTTCATTGTCGGGAGCTTTTTCAACTGATGATCGCACGCCTTCTGAATTAATTCTCGCTGAACCACTTCAAGTTAATTACCAAACCGAAATCATGCTGATGCGTTATAGCCAGTTGATCCTCGATGCCAAAGATGATCGTGTACGCCAAGCGCGCTATTTTTATGAACGCGGCTTACTTGCAGATAGCATGGGTTTACGCTCGTTGGCACATGCAGACTTTCAACGTGCTTTAACACTGCAGCCCGATTTTGTACCCGCTTATAATTTCATTGGTTTGTATATGACGCAAACCGAACAGTTTGATGAAGCCTTTGATGCCTATGATTCAATCGCGCAATTAGATCCTGAAAATACTTACGTATCACTTAATCGTGGTATCGCACTGTATTATGGCGAACGTTATAGCTTAGCCATTGAAGATCTGGCTAGCGCCTATGATGAAGCGCCTAACGACCCATTTCGAACGTTATGGTTATATTACCCAGAATATCAAGTTAATGCAGAACAAGCGTTAGAATCGGTTAAGACGCGTTATAGCCAACATATTGATGATAATTGGTCGTGGAATATTGTTGCCTTGTATAGTCAAGCGATAACTGAAACTGAACTGCTGGATAAATTACTTGATGGATTAGATCACTCTGAGCCGACTTATAACAAAGTATTGGCGCACCGTTTAACTGAAACGTATTTCTATCTTGGTAAATATAAGCTATTGATGAAGGATAATAGCGCCGCAGCAAGCTATTTCAAACTCGCCTTAAGCAATAATGTCTATGAGTTCATTGAGCATGGTTATGCGCGTTTAGAGCTGGCTAGATTAGCAAATAACCGTTAACAAGCGCTAAGCCTCTCCCTCCGCCTGAATTAAGGTGGAGGCGTTGTTTAACTCTCTTCCATGGAGAGAGCATTAAATGCCCTCCCTGTATAAAGCGGAGGAGGGAGGCGTTATGACGTCACCGTATCTAATCCCGCGATCTGATGCCAATAACCATTACATTCACGATCCAGTTGTAAGTCGAATTTAACACTCTGTTCCGCAGCTTGTTTAAATTGACCAAGTGTGTCGAATGCAGAATCACCTAACGGACTAACGCGTACCACATCAACCAGATCCTGCATGCTCGCCACATCATTTAATAAGTTATATTTATAGCCCGACATGGTTTGAATACCATTAATGGTAAATAACTCTTTATCGTCTTGACTGTATACCGGTTTGCCATTTACATGGTTGATACAGCATAGTTCGCAATCATCTTTTGCTCTGTTTTCTGAGCGTGCGGTAAAACAGCGTGCAGAATAAGCCAGTGGTAGGTGGCCGTGAGCAAAAACTTCGATTTCAAATTGATCGCGAATATTGAGCAAACGGCTGTCTTCTTGTAATTGTACTAACCAATCACGTGATAGTTCCACTGGCATTACCCAGCGCTGCATGCCTTTATTGACTAATATTTCTAGAACCTGAGCATTGTAGACATTTAATGCATGACCACAGACAAACGGGGTCTTCGCTTCCGCTAATAAGTTGATGGCGCCAAAATCGTTGGCTTCGACGATAAAGTCACCGTTCTCACAGTATTTTCGCAGTATATTAACTTCTGATGGTGCCTCTAACAGCGCCATGGTTGAGATCACCACTTGCTTACCGGAATCGGCAATTTCTTTTGCTAAGCCTAACCAGTCTTTGGGTTTTAGTTCACGGCGTTTACTGCAAACTGTTTCACCAAGATAAATAATATCAGCGTCTGAGTTTACGGCTGCAGCGTAAAAATCTTCGACTTGTTGTTTTGGCCAATAATAT
This sequence comes from Moritella sp., assembly GCF_033791185.1. Taxonomy (GTDB): domain Bacteria; phylum Pseudomonadota; class Gammaproteobacteria; order Enterobacterales; family Moritellaceae; genus Moritella. The sequence continues at coordinate 8,500 of NZ_JASJHF010000086.1, forward strand.
AAGATTGGTCCTAATGCGTATTTCATGATTATTCTCGCTGCTATTGTTACCAATATAAGTTCTTGAAAATATAGATTGTCGCCAGTTTAAATTTTGGCAGTCAACATTGCTGCCAATCTCGGTTACTGCCAATCTCTGTGGTAGGCGCCTAGTGTGGTACTTGTGCCTTCAGAAAGCTGATCAAGTTGTTTATTCCATGCGGCTTCTACTTGATAGCGTTCTGGGTCCTGACGGTAGCGATCAATCGCGGCGCGCCATACTTTAGTAACTTGTTCAGTATAAGCGGGACTACGTTGACGGCCTTCAATCTTCACCGCGGAAATATTAGCTTGTGCCAGTTCCGGTATTAGTGCCAAGGTATTTAAGCTCGTTGGCTCTTCGAGTGCGTGGAATACTTTGCCGTCGACATTAAAGCGACCTTTACAGAGTGTTGGGTAACCGGTTTTTTCTTCTGGTTGGTAACGGTCGATAAGCACGCCGTTTAAGCGAGACTCTAGGCCTTGCGCTGTTTCTTCCCAGCGTACATATTTGGCCGGTGAACAGGCACCAACCGTATTCGGTGATTCACCGGTTAAATACGATGATAAATAGCAGCGACCTTCAGCCATAATACATAAACTACCAAAAGCAAACACTTCCAACTCGACATCGGTATTACGGGCTAACTGTTTGACTTGATGAATCGATAATACCCGCGGTAATACCACCCGACTGACATTAAAATTATTGGTATAAAAGTTAATGGCTTCCACATTGGTTGCAGAGGCTTGCACGGATAAATGTAATTCTAAATCAGGGTATTTCTTGGTGGCATAATCAAGTACCGCCACATCCGAGATAATCGCGGCATCGACACCCATATCGGCACAACGATCCACGGCGCGTTCCCAGCGTTCGAGTTTGCCGGGGTGAGCAAAGGTATTGATCGCTACATGTAAGTGGCGATCGTGACTACGGATATAATCAACGGCTTTATCGAGTTTCTTATCGGTAAAGTTTAAACCGGCAAAGTGACGGGCATTCGTATCGTCTTTAAAACCGATATAAACGGCATCAGCGCCATTGTCGACAGCGGTTTTTAGAGCCGGTAAATTACCAGCAGGGCAAAGTAATTCCATTGTGATAGTGTCTTGAACGATGAATCTTGACAAAAATTGTAAAGTATCCCGGTTTTATTGGATTTGATTTAGTGCAGGATTATCTGAGTTAATCTACTTTAAATTGACTTTGCTTAGGATATGCTCGCTGATGGCAGGCTAAAATAACGTTTTTACTCAAGGACTATTGCCTGATGTTACATACTCTACACCGTAAGTTGGTACATACTGTACCTGGATTATTAGCGATTCCAGCTAAAGTATTGCCTTTTTCACTGCAAGAGAAAGTACTATCACAGGTACTGAATAAAGTATTTTCAGAAGCGTTGGCGGATGATGAATTTGAGTTTCTTGAGCAAAAGTGGCTACAGGTTGAAATTACCGATTTAGCTATTAATTGGTTTATTAGTTGTGAGAACAATAAGCTGGTTATTGCACCCAAAGCACAAGCAGTCGATGTTAGCTTTAAAGGCAATTTAAATGAATTAGTGTTAATTACGGCCCGTAAAGAAGATCCAGATACGTTATTTTTTCAACGTCGTTTGAAAATTGAAGGGGATACTGAGCTCGGTCTTGAAGTGAAAAATATGCTCGATAGTTTTGATTTAGATGAGTTACCAAAATCGGTCACCACATTATTGGCTTATGTTGCTGAGTTTATTCAGCAAGGTTTAACTGAACCAGAATTAAGTAGTACAGTGAAAGGTAAAGCAACGGCTTAACCCTTCACGACCTATTAGCCTTAGTGTTCGGGTTACCAATCATTGTTAATCCCACCGCCGGAATAGCCAACTTGTCAGTCATCGCTATCATGATGATCGCGAAGTTGGTATTCGCTCATGCCTTAGTATGGTTATAGTATTGCTTTAAGCGACCCCTATAGACTGCACTCACTCTTCCCTCCTATCATCAAGCTATTAATCAGTATTTCATATAGATATGGCAATGATTTAATCGTCTATATCTTGATGCAGGGAGCATAATGTGGGGTTAGTTGTTATTAGTGGCAGTACCCGAAATAAGTCGACAACTATTAAGATTGCACAATCGGTATTACAACTCGCTGAGCAATCGCAGTTATTTAACCGCGTTGATTTATTGGATTTTGCCAGCATACCTTTGCCTATTTGGGATAACGCGATCAAAAGTGAAATGGCTGATTGGCAACATGAGTGGCAAGTGAGTGCGCAATTAATGCAAAGTGCTGATGCCATCATGATTGTCAGTCCGGAGTGGGAAGAAACAAGTTTAGATAACTTTTATGCATTTTGTGAACGTGACAATTTAGCTTTGTTGCCGAGTGCAGTACTAAGGGTGGGTAGTAATTGCCGTGGCACATACTCGTCTTCAGAGTTATGGCTGGCTAATTTTTGTAAAAATCGTACTTGTCTGATTTTGGAACACTTTATTGTGGCGACGATTGAATCAGTGAATAACTGTAAAGAAAGTTATTATCCATTTGAAACCCCATTAGTAGAACGTATACTGGCTAATTTAGGCTTGATGAAGCAGCTGGTTGATAATGGTGGTCTATTATCGTCAACACGATTACATCTCGTCTAGTTTAGCTGAGGTGTTCGATGTCATCAAATTTCCCCCAATTTGTCACTAAGCGTTTAGTCATTCGAGTGGCGATGGCGAGTGATGCTGAAAAGCTATGCCAGTATTATGTTCGCAACCAATTACATCTCAGCCCTTGGGAACCTAAACGTAGCGATGCTTATTATACTTTACGTTGGTGGCAACTGCGTATTGCGCAAATTCATGCTGAGTTTAATGATGCTAGTGCGATCAGTTTTATCGCCATGACGCCGGATAAGTCTGAAATTGTCGCGGTGGCTAATTTTAGTAACATTATTCAAGGGGTATTTAAGTCGTGCTATCTTGGTTATTCAATTGCAAAGGCTCATGAAGGGCAGGGGCTGATGGTTGAGTTTTTGCAAACATGTTTAGGCTTTATGTTTGAAAATGTTGGTTTAAATCGAGTAATGGCTAATTATATTCCGGTGAATGAGCGTAGTGGCGCTTTATTACAGCGATTAGGTTTTGAGCGTGAAGGCTATGCTCGTAAATACTTGAAAATAGCAGGAAGCTGGCAAGACCATGTGTTAACTGCCTTGTTACATGAAGATTGGTCGGCGCGAAAAGCCCTGAATTAAAAACAAAACGGCGAGCTATAAGCTCGCCGTTTTCGTATTTATCAGACTTAAGTCAAGTTACAGCTTGATTAGCGTGCTGCTTTTGTCGCTTCTTGGATCATGACAAATTTTTCCCATAACGCGTCCTCTTTTTCTACATAATCCGGATCGGTAATAATGCAGTTAATCGGGCAAACCGTCTTACAGGTTGGTTTATCATAATGACCTACGCATTCTGTGCATAATAGCGGGTCGATTTCATAAATCTTGGCACCAAAGGTAATTGCGCCATTCGGACATTCCGGATCGCACATGTCACAGTTAATACACTTATCATTAATTAATAATGCCATAAGGTTATTTCTTCTTTCCTGATGGATTATTTATGCGGGTTACGCGTATCTTCACTATTGGCAAAGTTACGCATAAGTAGCGCATGGTCCAGCTCAACTTCTTCTGGTACCGGTAAGTAAACAATGTGACCAGAACCTGGTGCATATTCCATTGACTCACCTTTACGGTTTTCTAATTCTTCAAGTTTGAAGGTCATGTTGCCTTGTGGCGTCATTAGTTCGAGTGAATCACCGACTAAGAATTTGTTTTTCACGATCACTTCAGCAAGACCTTTGTCGTTACGGCCGTTTAGCTCACCAACAAATTGTTGTGTTTCACTGATTGAATAACCGTAATCGTAGTTTTGGTATGCATCGTGTGTATGACGGCTTAAGAAACCTTCAGTGTAACCACGGTGGGCAAGGTGCTCTAGTGTACCCAATAGTGATGGATCAAATTCGCGACCAGCAACGGCATCGTTAATCGCTTGCTTATATACTTGCGCAGTACGTGCACAGTAGTAGAACGACTTAGTACGACCTTCAATTTTTAATGAATGTACGCACATTTTAGTTATACGCTCAACGTGTTGGATAGCACGTAGGTCTTTTGAGTTCATGATTTAAGTACCATGCTCATCTTCAAATGCTGGCATGTATTCGTTTGGACGACCTTGTTCTTGTAATAAGAAAATTTGGTCGGTCGGTTTACCTTTACCTAATGTTGGTTCTGCCGCTTCTGGTGTATATATCTCAGGGCTTGTTGCCACAATATCACCAGTTTCATTTTCAGTCGCGTCATGTGCATCGTATTTCCAACGACATGAGTTAGTACATGAACCTTGGTTTGGATCGCGTTTGTTAATGTAACCAGACAGAAGGCAACGGCCAGAATAAGCCATGCATAATGCACCGTGTACAAAAACTTCGATTTCCATATCTGGGCAATGGAAACGAATGTCTTCAATTTCATCGAGTGATAATTCACGTGATAAGATCACACGCTTAATACCTTGGGTATACCAGAATTTCACGGTTGCCCAGTTTACTGCGTTTGCTTGTACAGATAGGTGAATAACCATATCAGGGAAAGCTTCACGCACCATCATGATCAGGCCTGGATCAGACATGATGATTGCATCTGGTTTCATGGCGATGATTGGCGTTAAATCACGAATGAAGGTTTTTAATTTTGAATTATGAGGTTGGATATTACAAACCACGTAGAACTGTTTACCAAGTGCGTGCGCTTCATTGATACCAATTTCTAGGTTTTCTAGGCTAAATTCATTGTTACGAACACGTAGACTATAGCGTGGTTGGCCAGCGTAAACAGCATCAGCACCGTAAGCGAAAGCATAGCGCATGTTCTTCAAAGAACCGGCAGGGGAAAGTAATTCTGGAGTAAACATTTCAACCTCAATTTTTGTCTGAGTTCAAGTCAGGGAATGCCCTTCGGACATCAAGGTTCGCGATTCTACGCCTTGGTTGGCATTTTGGTTTTGATCTAAATCAAGTTCTCGGATAACTTTTACTGAGGTCGTGGGTTATTTTCGTGCAGATACAAAAAAGCTCAGAACCAGTCTGAGCTTTTTATTACCATTATTTAGCCATGAATTTAGAAAATAATCATCAATCCAGGTATGGCGAAGAATGCACCGACGACATAACCAAAGGCGATGAATTTGTTTTCAGTACCTTGGCGTGCTAATGCATCTGCACATTTAATTGGGATCTCACGAAGTGCTGGGATACCGTAGATAAGCGCTACTGCGAATACGTTGAACATTACGTGTACCAGTGCAATTGTCATTGCTAGTTGCGCCGTATCACCACTGATTGATGTTGCTGCAAGTAATGCTGTGATCGTTGTACCTATGTTTGCACCCAGTGTGAATGGAAAGATTTGACGTGTAGTAAACACACCGCTACCCGCGAGTGGGATCATTAAGCTCGTTGTCGTTGATGATGATTGCACCATCACGGTTACCGCTGTACCTGATAAGATACCGCTTACTGGACCACGACCGATGGCACCGTGTAATACTGCTTTAGCACGACCAACCATGACTGATTTTAATACTTTACCTAGGAAGGTAACAGAGAAGCCAATCATGAAGATACCGATGAATACCATGATTAGACCCGCTGTATTACTTTCTACAGGCAATGAGCCTGCAAGTTCTTTAATCTGGTTTGTTAATGGCTTCGTTAACGGTTTAATGAAGTTGAATTCTTTAATACTTAAACTGCTGCCACCAACAAAGAAGTCTGCAAGATAGGTTGCCATTTTTTCAAGGATACCAAATGCAATTTCCAATGGCAGGAAGATAGCAACGGCAAGCAAGTTAAAGAAATCATGTACTGTTGCAGCACTAAATGCACGTTCGAATTCTTTTTTGTCACGGATATGACCCATGCTCACAAAAGTGTTAGTGATTGTAGTACCCATATTCGCACCCATAACCATCGGGATTGCGATTGAGATTGGTAAACCACCGGCGACTAGACCAACAATGACTGACGTTACAGTACTTGAAGATTGGACTAACGCCGTTACTAGAATACCTAATAATAAAGCCACAAATGGGTTAGTTGCGAAAGCGAATATTTGTTCTGCACCAGCGCTACCACCGGAGAACATTTTAAAGCCTCCACTTACCGTAGATACTGCTACTAATACGAAGTATACCAATGCGGCTACACTTACCCAGCTGAATATTTTTTGCATTGCGCTTGGGTTTAATTCAATTGCTTCGTTATTTTTCATCTCTAAGTACCGTTTACCTGTGTTAAATGACAGATTTGTTTCAGTTAGTTGACGAGATGGATTAAAACAAACTTATATGACAGTAATATGACAGTGAATTTTTAATGTCATAAAAGTCCTGGGGTTTGGCGTAAGCTATTGATTTTAAACGTGTGAAATTTATTTATTTATTTTTATATCTTACTTGTTTTTGTTGGTGCCTTTATTGTGGGTTATTAATTCTTTAAAAAATATTATTAGGTTAGAGCGTAGACTACTCATCATGGTTTTAGGTTTGTTATAGAGCTGCAATCTATAAATTGAGGTGAAACATGTTTAAGTTAAAAAAACAGATGTAACCACTAAAGAAGTACCCTGTTAGTAGTAGTTGTGATTTAATTACAGTATTAATTCAGTGCTTATCTCTTAACTTTATCCGTTTATAAAGTTATTGACTAAATTACAACTCTAAGGACATGTTATGGCTACACTCCCGTTTCTAAATATAGAAACAACGCGAAGAAAACTGCTAAAGTACTCAGGAAAGTTAGGTGCTACAGTGACAGTCGCAACTTCATTGTCTACTCTTCCATTTTCTAAAAAAGTACAAGCCGCGTCAAAAGAATCTAAAACAGAATTTAAATACAGCGCTTGCTTAGTGAATTGTGGTAGCCGTTGTGCACTTAAAGTTAAAGTGAAGGATGACCGAATTCTGCAAATTGAACCCGCTGATACGTCGGATGATTCGGAGTTTGGTCAACATCAAATTCGACCTTGTCTACGTGGGCGTTCAAATCGTTACCGTGTTTACAATCCAGACCGTTTAAAATACCCAATGAAGCGTATTGGTAAACGTGGTGAAGGTAAATTTGAACGTATTTCTTGGGAAGAAGCTACACAGACAATTGCCAGTGAATTAGCTCGAGTGCATGAAACCTATGGTCCTGAAGCGGTATATAATCAATATGGCACAGGTGCTTACTATCATACGCAAGGTAGAGAAGCTTGGGTTCGTTTATTAGCGTTAAGTGGCGGTTACTTAAACTACTACAATTCTTATTCTACAGCACAAATTAATGAAGCAACTCCGTACACTTATGGGAAATATGTGGGTTCTCATTTCACTGAAATAGAAGATTCTGATCTGGTTCTTTTCTTTGGTATGAATACATCAGAAACGAGAATGTCTGGTGGTGGTCAAGTTGAAGAATTGCGTCGAGCACTCGGTAAATCGAACGCAAAAGTTATTATTATTGATCCACGCTATACCGATACCTCGATAGTACAAGATGCCGAATGGTTACCGATTAAACCGACAGCGGATGCCGCACTTATCGCGGGTATGATTTTTACTATGATCAAAGAAAATTTGATCAATGAAGCAGAAGTGAGTAAATACGCAGTAGGCTTTACTGGTGCTACTTTACCTGAATCAGCAAAATCAAATGCCAGTTATAAAGATTATATTCTTGGTTTAGGTGATGACGGCGTTGCCAAAACACCGGCATGGGCGGCAAGATTAACGGGTATCCCAGCAGATCGAATTAAGCAGCTTGGTAGAGAAGTTGCGACATCAAAAGCGTGTTATATCGCTCAAGGATGGGGGCCGCAGCGTCACCATAATGGCGAGCAAACTGTTCGTGCCATTCAATCGCTTTGTATTATATCAGGTAACTTTGGCCGCGCAGGGACGAACTCTGGAAATTGGCCATATTCGACCAAATACGGTGTACCTACATTTTCCAAAGTAGCTAATTCGGTGAAAACGGCCATTCCAGTATTTTCATGGACCGACGCAATCGCAAATCCAGAGGTATTCACACCAACTGGTTTTGGTTTACGTAATGCAGATAAGTTAAAACATGGTATTAAATTCATGTTGAATCAAGCGGGTAATGTATTAGCCAACCAACATGGTGATTTAAATCGTACGCGTGAAATCCTTGCTGATGATTCGTTATGTGAAATGATCGTTGTTATTGATAACCACATGACAGCAACGGCTAAATTTGCTGATATTTTATTACCAGAGACCACGTATCTAGAATCTGAAGACTTAGTTGATAACTCTTATGCATCGGGTTCTAACCATTACATGATCTCGATGGATAAAACGATTCAACCATTATGGGAAGCGCGTAGCACCTATGATGTATGCGCAGACATCGCTCGTCACCTTGGCCTCGAAGAGAAATTTACTGAAGGTCGAACGCAAGCACAGCTAATTGAACACAATTACAATTTAGTTCGTGAAAAACGTACCTACCTTCCTGAGTTTAAAGAAGTAAAAGGTAAAGGTGTTATAGATCAGCAGCGTTCAGCAAAAGCGAATAGCATTGCACATAGCGACTTTTACAACGATCCAATTGCAAATCCACTCGCGACACCATCAGGCAAAATTGAGATCTATTCTGAACGCTTACAAGAAAAATCAGATGCTTGGACTTTACCAAAAGGCGACCGAATTACACCAATTCCTGAGTTTTTAAGTGTGCCTCGTTCTCATACCGACAAAGACAGAGTCGTGGATTACCCGTTACAGATGACCGGATTTCATACTAAAGGTCATACTCATTCCTCGTATGCAAGCGTTAGTATATTGGCTGAAGCTGTGCCTGATGAAATTTGGATTAACCCTATAAATGCAGAGCAAAGAGGCATTAAAAATGGTGACATGACGCTTATTTTCAATGATATAGGTAAAGTGTTGATGGCAGCTAAAGTGACTAATCGGGTGATGCCTGATGTGGTCGCAATGCCTGAAGGAGGCTGGTCTGTCGTGAAAAATGGTATTGATATTGGTGGCTGTATTAACAGTTTAACCACTCACAGTTTTTCGCCTTTAGCTAAAGGCAATCCACAACATACTAACCTAGTAGAAATTAAGAAGGCATAATAGATGAAACAATTAGGCTTTTATATCGACTCTTCTCGCTGCTCTGGTTGCAAAACGTGTCAGGTGAGCTGTAAAGATAAAAATGATATTGATGTTGGTCGTAAGTTCCGTCGCGTATATGAATACGGTGGTGGATCTTGGGCTCAAGATGAGAATAAGGCATGGACGAACCAAACCTTTGCTTACTACTTATCTATATCTTGTAACCACTGTGATAACCCAACTTGTGTTGCAGGTTGCCCAACAGGCGCAATGCACAAGCGTGAAGATAACGGATTAGTACTGGTCGATCAGGACAAATGTATTGGTTGTAAATATTGCGCAATGCGTTGCCCTTATGGTGCCCCTCAATATGATGCAGATAAAAAGGTAATGTCTAAGTGTGATGGTTGTATAGACCTTATAGAGCAAGGCGCTAACCCGATATGTGTTGATTCTTGCCCACAACGTGCAATCAAGTTTGGTGACATTAAAGAATTGCGGGCTAAGTATGGTAGCCAATGTGATGTTGCACCGTTACCGGATTCACGCTTAACAAGTCCGAATTTAATTGTCCGTACTCATGCTAAAGGTGTGTCAAATAAACAACCGACTATAGGCTCTCTACAAAATGCAACGGAGGTGAAGTAATGCATGAATTACCATTAGTATTTCTTACATTGCTAGCGCAAACAGCGGCAGGTATTACATTATTTGCAACTTTAGCTTTATTTATCAGCAAACTTGATAGCGATGAGTATAACAAAGTTATGTTTGTTGCGTTGATTTCGATCAGTCTCGGTGGTATCGCTTCATTATTCCATTTAGGACAACCGTTACGTGCGATCAATGCCTTTATGGGGGTTGGCCGTTCACCTATGAGCAATGAAATCGTGGCGACGGTTATATTTGGTGGATTGCTATTTTTAACTGTGGCACTTGGATGGATGAAAAAATCGCTCGCGTTAGTAAAAACGTTGGGTTTACTGGCATCAATTGCAGCGTTAGTACTGATAGCTATCATTCCTACTATCTATACCCTGGCAACGGTACCGCAATGGAACACTATTTTCACTCCGATGCAAATGATTCTAACAGCCTTGAGTATGGGGGCGGTCGTGGTTCACTTATTCAGTAAGGAGCGTCTGTTTGCTTATGCTACAGTGTTGTTCGTTATTGTGAGTATTGCGATAATTCCAATGTATTTTGCACACGTGAATGCGACAGCCCCAGCGTTATTACAAAAAGACTTGTTGTTTTGGACGTTAAAAATGGTCTTTGCTGGTCTTGCGCTTGCCGCTATACTTCCAACAAAAGCGAAATATAATGCAGCAGCCTCGTTTGCGGTTGTCTTTTTGCTAGCATCAGAGTTGTGTGGCCGAATTGGCTTTTATGATTTTTGGCAAATCGGCATGTAATAGATAGTAATGAGGAGATATTATCTCCTCATTATTTAGGATAAAAAATGAATAATATTGCAGTTTTACCTCGTGCACTCGGTGTACTTTATTTTTACTCCCCTGAATCAGACTTGGCTAAAGACGTTTATAACGACCTAACATGCCTTGTTGATGCTTATCATTGGCAAGATCATGCTAAAGCCGAGAGTTTGGTTCAAGCGATGCAATTAGAACTGGGCACTGCGACCAAGTATAGTTTTTCTGTGCTATTCGAAGGACAAGGTGAGCTAATCGCACCACCCTGGGGATCTGTTTATCAAACTAAAGATAATTTGATAATGGGGGACTCTACTGAGGCTTATTGTGAGTTTTTGCATCGCGTTGGTATTGAAATGGACATCCCAAACCAACCATTGGATCATTTTGGACTTATGATGTGGACACTCGCGAGTTTAACCGAAGAAGGTGATCAAGTTGCAATGATAGAACTGCTTTCTGTTCATCTGCTTCCTTGGGCTTATCGTTATCTTGAATTATTGTCGAGTACCAAAGAGAGTCCTTTTTATGTCAATCTTGCTGGTTTAACAGCGGAGTTTCTTAAAAATATTCAATATGATATGGGACTTGAATTACAGCCAACTAAGCTTTATAAATAATGCCAGAATTTAACCCGTCTCGGCGCGCATTGTTCAGTAAGCTTCAGCGTAATATCGAGCCTTTACCCTCATTATTTACACGCCCACCTTTCGCAAAGCAAGAAGTTGATTTTTTAAGGTTATGTAATCAGTGCGGCGACTGCATCAAAGCATGTTCTGCTAATTTCATTAAGCTCGAACATGATTATCCAGTATTGGATAGCGGCGATTGTGGCGACTGTTTGGATTGTGCTCAAATCTGCCAGACAGGGGCGCTTGAATGTCCTAATTTGACGGTGAAAATAGATTTTCGTTGTGATAGTAAAATTGCCAAGTATTGTCAATCTTGTATTGAAGTGTGCCCTAAACATGCCATTTCACTGCAATCCTCACAACAACCAGTGATTAATAATGAGTTATGTAATGGATGCGGAGAGTGTATTGAAGCGTGTGAATTTAATGCAATAAGTTTTGTTAATTTAGCCGTGTTAAAGTAGCAGACTCGAAAGATGCAGCATATAAGGAATACATGCTGCATTGACTGGAATTTACTTGCTCGTTATTGCTTCTTCACCACCAAGTGCAGTGATTAAGTCTGGGATGAAACGCATTAATTCGCCTGTCATCAAGGCAAAGTCAGCATCGAATTTAGCCGCGTAGTCATCTGTTGCCACATCATCGTTTTGCTCTTTGATAAGATCGCTAAACTTTAAGCGTTTTACTGACATGTCTTCGCCCAGTAAGAAAGACAGTGATTCACTCCAATCTAAAGCTAATTTAGTCACTAATTTATCGGCATTAAGATGGTGCTGGATCTCTTCACTGGTTAAGTCTTGTTCTTTACAACGGATAATACCACCGTGTTCAAGTGCAGAACGTAATTCGGCTTCATCACCTAATTCAAAACCCGCTGCGGCACTGCCGTTATTTAACCATTCGGTCATAGTGACGTCTGCAGGTGTTGTTAATGCAACTGGGATCACCGGTAGGCTACCCACACATTTACGTAATAAGGCGATTAAATCTTCGGCTTTTTTAGCACTTGATGCATCAACGACGAGTAGATCTTGGGACGGACAGATCCAAGCAAATGTTTGGCTGCTACGTGGGAATGCACGGGGCAGTAGTTGATGGACAATATCTTCTTTCAGTGCATCTTTTTCTTTTTTCTTTAGGCCACGGCCTTGCTCTGCTTCAATGCTGTCTACTTTTTCTTGGAGCATGTCTTTTACTACAGATGCCGGTAATACGCGGTCTTCTTTCTTTGCACAGATCAGAATGTTATCTGTGATACCGTGTGTTAGCGCTTGACCTGATTTACCTAGGGGTTTGATCCAACCGAATTTAGACAAATCCTGGCTACCACAAGGGGTAAAAGGGAAATCAGCTAACTTGGTTTCAAGTTGTTCAATATCTAATTCAAATGGACGAGTGAAACGATAAATTAGTAAGTTTTTAAACCACATTATAGCAGGACCTTGGTATCAACTGTTTGGATAACCAGTATACTCAAGGAGGTTGGAAATACAAGTTTGACTCTTGGCTAAAGATGCAGCATTTGAGAGCTTAATTAAGCGCCGTGGTGGGTAGGTTTACAGTATAAATATAGAATATAGAAACTACTTTGATTATTAAAATCAGAGTGTTAATTAAGTGCTACATTGATGATACTGGTTAGACTTAAATCAAATTATTCATAAAAAATTCATCAATGTAATAATTCTGAAACATATTGAGCTGATAATCGCTTTCAGTTAAAGTCGAAAGATAAATCGGTCTTTTTTCATTGAAATATAAATCTTTTACTGACTGGTGACAGTTAATAAAGAGATGAAGAGTAAAGGATATTTAAAGTGTCTAAGCGAATTTTAGTAGTTGAAGATGAACTTGCGATCCGTGAAATGTTGTGTTTTGCATTAGAACAAAAGGGATTCGACGTTGTCGAAGCCGGGGATTACAATGAAGCGGTAGAGCGACTCGTTGAACCTTACCCTGATCTGATCTTACTCGATTGGATGTTACCGGGTGGTAGTGGTATTAAATATATTAAGCATCTGAAGTCTCAACCTCATTCATCTGCTATTCCTGTCGTGATGTTAACTGCTCGTGGTGAAGAGGAAGATAAAGTAAAAGGCTTGGAAGTAGGGGCGGATGATTACATCACCAAACCATTTTCGCCAAAAGAGTTGATCGCGCGATTAAACGCGGTGATGCGTCGTGTTGCACCGATGACGCAAGACTCAGTGATTGCGATTAGTGGTTTGCAGCTCGATCCGGTCGCGCATCGGGTATCAGCGAATGACGCCGCTATTGATATCGGTCCCACTGAATTTAAATTATTGCACTTTTTTATGACACACCCAGAACGTGTATATAGTCGAGAGCAGTTATTAGATAATGTTTGGGGTACAAATGTATATGTCGAAGACCGCACGGTTGACGTACATATTCGTCGTTTGCGCAAAGCATTAACACCGAGCGAGCATGATAGGTATGTACAAACAGTGCGTGGTGCCGGTTATCGCTTTTCGGTACGTTAATCAATAGAGTTGAAGTTTCAATATGAATAAGACGAACGTTTTTCTCAGAGGCTTATGGCGACTGCTGTATTGGTATATCCCGTTTTTTCTTGTTGGTTTAATTATTGATAACGTAGCATTAAGTTTACTTATTGCTACTGTAGTACATATTATCTGCCTGTATCGGAGTCAATACGTATTACATAAATGGTTATGGCTGGGACGTAGCGCCACACCACCAGAAGGTAAAGGCAGTTGGGAGTCCATTTTTAATGGCATTTATCGCTTACAACGTCGACATAAACGTAAGCGTAAAGAACTGCGTGTGGTGATCCGTCGTTTTCGTGAGGGGGCTGAAGCGTTGCCTGATGCGGTTGTGGCGTTAGATACTGATTATTCGATTATGTGGTGTAATAAATTAGCGCAGCAAATGATAGGCTTAAAATGGCCGGAAGATGCGAATCAACATATTGGTAATTTGATCCGAACGCCGGATTTTATCCAATATCTAAATTCGAAGGATTATCAAGCACCGTTAGAGATCAGCTCGCCAATTCATAATGCTAAAACATTAGAAATTCGGGTGATGAGGTATACCGATGATCAATCGATGTTGGTGGCGCGAGATGTGACTGAGCTACGTCAACTCGAACAAGTGAGACGTAACTTTATGGGCAATGTATCCCATGAATTACGTACCCCATTAACCGTGTTAAAAGGTTATTTGGAAATGCTGGAGCCTGATGAGTCGGATAAAATGTTTGCGCGTGCCCACAAAGTGATGTCTGAACAAACGACGCGTATGGATTCATTGGTTAACCAATTATTAGTTTTGTCGCGTATTGAAGCTGCACAGGCGGTAGACTTTGAAAAACAAGTCGATATACCGTTTATGCTGTCGATGTTAGAGCAAGAGGTATTAATTTTAGGTGCTGATAAAGCGTTAAATGTAGTATTCAATATTGAGCATGGCTTGTTTGCGCTCGGTGACGAATCGCAGCTTCGCAGTGCAGTATCTAACTTGATCTACAATGCGGTACGTTATACCCCGGAAAACGGTAAGGTTGTAGTCGAATGGAAGCAAACATCGGCTGGTGGCTTGTTTCGCGTCACGGATAATGGTGACGGTATTTCTGCGGAGCATTTACATCACTTAACTGAACGTTTTTATCGTGTCGATGATGCGCGTTCACGTGACTCTGGAGGTTCGGGGATTGGCTTGTCGATTGTGAAGCATGTATTAACCAATCATGATAGCTTGTTACAAATAAGCAGTCAGATTAGCAAAGGCAGTTGTTTTAGTTTTACGCTACCACAGGTTGTGCATATTAAACGTCACTAACATTAACGCCGTTCATCTCGTGTTATCAGCCCAGCCCATCTTGATGGGCTTTTTTATGTCGGTGACTTAGCTGCTCTGCGCCACCCATTGTGTTTTATGTTGCATCAGCTGGGTTTTATTGGTAATAAATCATCCATTGTCATCAAACCGTCATGTTTTGTTCATATTATTGTCATTAGTTTATTGAATACTTGTAGTCACAGAAACGCGATACAAGCTCATATTACTTGTAGTCGTCGGTACTAAATACAAAGCGATATAACTTGTAGTCATAGACACAAAATACAAAATTATACTTGGAGAAGTAAAAATGAATATTAAACAAATTGTTGTAGCATTAGGGATTTCAATGACAGCAATCGCCACACAAAGCGCATTTGCAGCAGGTCTAGACCCTAAATTACCAGAGTATCAAAAAGTAAGCGGTATCTCAGGCAATTTATCGACAGTGGGTTCAGATACACTTGCAAACATGATGACCTTGTGGGCTGAAGAATTCAAACATACTTACCCAAGTGTTAATGTACAAATTCAAGCGGCGGGTTCTTCTACTGCGCCACCGGCACTAACAGAAGGTACTTCACAGTTCGGTCCGATGAGCCGTAAAATGAAGTCGAAAGAAATAGAAGCATTTGAAAAACGCTATGGTTACAAGCCAACTGCAATCCGTGTTGCAATCGATGCTCTTGCAGTATTCGTACATAAAGATAACCCAATTAAAGGCTTAAGCATTGCTGATGTAGATGCAATCTTCTCAAGCACACTCAAGTGTGGTGAAGCTAAGCGTATTGAACGCTGGGGTGAGCTAGGTCTAGAAGGCTCTTGGGCTGAGCGTGATATTCAATTATTCGGGCGTAACTCAGTGTCAGGTACTTACGGTTACTTCAAGAAGAAAGCATTATGTAAAGGCGACTTCAAGAACAACGTCAATGAGCAACCAGGTTCTGCATCGGTTGTGCAATCGGTATCATCATCACTCAATGCTGTCGGTTACTCAGGTATCGGTTATAAAACATCAGGTGTACGCGCAGTAGCAATTGCCAAAAAAGGCACTAACTACATTGACGCATCATTAGATAACGCGGCATCAGGCAAGTACCCACTATCTCGTTACCTATATGTTTACATCAACAAGAGCCCAAACAAAGCATTATCACCAATGCAAACTGAGTTCTTAAAACTGATGTTATCAAAACAAGGTCAGAAGATCGTAGCTAAAGATGGTTACATCCCACTGCCTAACTCAGTAACCACAAAAGACCTTCAGAAAGCGGGTATTACCCTGTAATACTACTGATTTAGGTTAACTAATTTGAAGCCCGCTATTGAGCGGGCTTTTTGCTTTGTGTTATTCAATAGGTTAATAACTCTGTAATTAATCCGCAGCTATTTGATAAACGAGGATTGTAGCCTTTAGAGTTAGTGTCCATTAAGTGATATATTTATTGGAATGGCTCACCACCTTGGTGCAGATGTAACAATTGAAATTTAAATTAATTACTCGCCTGATGATTAAGCCTTTGATTTTTATGTTTTATGTTGTTTGTTTTTAAGTTGGCATTAGTGTTGCTTTATCTTAGGTAGGATAAAATTTTTATATTTTGTTAATTATCTAAGAGGGAATTTTTATGGGACAAGAAAAATTTAACATATTGTCTTTTTCAGGGAAAATGAAAACCTTACATTTATCGTGGATGGCTTTTTTTATTACCTTTGTGGTGTGGTTTAATGCCGCGCCTCTGATGCTGGCGATCAAAGACAGTATGGGGCTGACCACGGAAGAAGTGAAAACGTTACTCATTCTTAATGTGGCTTTAACTATCCCAGCTCGGGTGATTATTGGCATGTTAACCGATAAATACGGACCGCGAATCGTTTACTCTACATTATTAGCTGTCTGTTCAATACCTTGCTTTATGTTTGCGTTGGCTAATACATTTGAACAATTAGCGATAGCGCGTTTCATGATGGGCTTGATTGGTGCCGGTTTTGTGGTCGGTATCCGTATTGTCAGTGAATGGTTTCCTGCTAATGAGTTAGGTACCGCAGAAGGTATTTATGGTGGCTGGGGTAACTTTGGTTCCGCTGCCGCAGCATTCACATTACCAACCGTGGCATTATTATTTGGTGGTGCTGACGGTTGGCGCTATGCGATTGCGATCACCGGTGTGATGAGTTTAGCATTTAGTGTGGTGTATTACTTCAATGTCACAGATACGCCAAAAGGGTCGACTTATTTCCGTCCCAAAAAAGGCGGAGCGATGGAAGTGACCAGCAAAGGTGATTTCTTTTTATTGCTGCTGATGAAACTGCCGATGTATTTAACCCTCGATTTATTAGCCTGGAAATTATTGCAAGTTAATATGTTCACTGAGGCGACCACTTACTCGATTTATATTGCTTTAGCGGTATTATACGTACTTGATTGCTGGAAAACTTATCAAGTAAACCGTGATATCTTTGTTAAAGCAGTACCCGAAATTGAGCGTTACAAATTTAAGCAAGTGGCAGTTCTTAATGTATTGTATTTCTCAACATTTGGTTCTGAACTGGCAGTTGTTTCTATGCTGCCATTATTCTTTGCTGAAACATTCGGATTAGGTATGGCAGAAGCTGGGATGGTCGCTGCATCTTATGCCTTTATGAACCTGATGTCTCGTCCGGGTGGCGGTTGGATCAGTGATCGCTTTGGCCGTAAGAAAACCTTACTTATTCTTACTGCTGGGTTAGCGGTGGGTTATTATGCTATGTCACAAATCACCTCGCAATGGTCACTACCTGTAGCCATCGCGGCGGCAATGACGTGTTCATTCTTCGTGCAAGCCGGTGAAGGTGCGGTATTTGCGGCGGTACCATTAATCAAGCGTCGCTTAACTGGGCAGATTGCTGGGATGACAGGTGCGTATGGTAATGTTGGCGCGGTATTCTATTTAACCTTGTATTCAATCGTATCTACGCAAATGTTCTTTTATGCGATAGCGGTGACTGCGATAGTTGGCTTTATTGCATTGTTATTAATGGAAGAACCAAAAGGCCATATTGCTGAAGTTGACGAAGACGGTACTGTTACACTCATTAATGTGTCGTAACTAACGTTTATGCTTGGGTTATTGAAAGGTGGCGTCATTATCTTATTGGGTAATGGCGCCGTGTTGTTTGTGGAACGATCTACCTCGTTATCTATTTGGTTATGCTTCGATCATTTCAGACATCAAGGTTGGCGAAATTTTTGCTAATGCCAGATTAAATTTATCATGATCGAGATTATCAGGCAGGGCGAGCTTAAGTTTGGCATAAAAGCGGTTGTTATCAGACTGCCATAAGTCTTTACAATGTGTTGTTATGGCTTTTAATTCTATGTCATGTTGCGATAGTACTTTAGATACTTCATTAATAATGCCAGGACGATCGCTATCTTGAATGATGAGACAAGGTGATTTTTGCCAGATATTTTGGTGTTTACCTTCTGCGAAATTTATAGTTAGGCCTGGAATGAGGCTTAATGCTTCACATAAATCACGGTAATATTCATCATCGACTGAAATTTGTAAAATACCTGCAAACTGCCCAGCAAGCTCACTCATGTTACTTGCTAGCCAATTTCCCTGATGCTCGGCGACGACACGTGATAAATTGTTTATGAGACCTGATTTATCATCACCAATAAGCGTTACGATAAGTTGTTTAAGCATTGCTAAGCCCTATGTAAGAAATCCGTGTAAAACGTTACGTTTTAGCTACTTTCATCACTCAATATGATGCGCCACACTATATGCAAATAGACTGCATAAATATAGCGTTGTCATCTAAATATCAGAACTGAGTCTAGCTAAAGTGGAATATATTCGCTTGAGTTGAGAGATGTCATATAACTGTCATAAATATTACATATAATCTCATTGTGATTAATTACAGCTAATAAGAGGACGAGATGGCTGAACAGTTTTCTTTAACGGTTGCGGGCTCCCGCAAACGCTTACTTAAAGATAAACTCGCAGAATATGGAATCAAAATGGGTGGTGGTGTTGTATTGATGACGCTGTTGCTAATATTTTTCTATCTACTGTATGTGGTTTATCCAGTTTTTGAATCTGCAAAAATAGAATCGAAAGCGCAATACAGTCAGCCGTTTTCTGGTAATACTTATGCATTAGCAATGGAAGAGCAAAATGAAATTGCTTACCGTTATAGTGACTTAGGCATTAACTTCTTTAATACCCTCGATCCTAATGTGGCGTTAATGCAGTATGCATTGCCGCAACAAGCAACGTCGTTTGGCCCAAGTGGTCCCACATCATCGGCAGTGATATTTGGCTTTAATGATGGTAATGCGATCGTTGCAGCTGCAGATTTCGATATTACTTATCCTGATGATAAGCGTCTTATTACCCCGCAAATTAAGTTTCCGTTTGGCGAACAACCAATTGAAGTTGATAGCCAAGGCCAAGCATTGCAACATATTGCCATTGAAGTTGAAGGTGAAGATGCGGCAATCGTTGCGGTAACAGCCGACAATCGTGGTGTACTGTTACGTTATGTCGCGGAAGAAAACTTCATGACCGAAGAGTTGGAATGGAGTCGCGAAACAATCGAACTGCCTTCAATGCCTATGAATGTGGAACAAGTGTTGTTAACACCTAACTTCCGTTTCATCTTTATGCGTAGCGGTAACAAGTTATCTATCTACGATATCCGTGATACCGATGATATTTCTATTGTTGAAGTATTAGACATTAATGAACATCAACAAAACGTTACTCAGGTTGCACTGCTAACCGGTGCAAGTTCATTATTGGTTGGCAATGATAACGGTGTCGTGAGTCAATGGTTCGAAGTGGCGAAAGATGGTGAACGTAAGTTTACTAAGATCCGTCAGTTCGATGCACAATCAAGTGTGACAGATATTACCATTGAATATTCGCGTAAAGGTTTCATGACTGTGGGTGCGGATAATAGCTTAAGTATTTTCCATACCACAGGTGAAACGACATTATTACACCAAGACCTTAAAATGGGTTCATTACAACACCTCGCTATCTCGCCTCGCGCAAATGCATTTTTGGTGGAATCAGAACAAGGTATTGGTTTTTACAAACTCACTAATGAGCATCCAGAAGTAACATGGAGCGCATTATGGCAAGAAGTTTGGTATGAAGGTTATCCAGAACCCGATTATGTTTGGCAATCAACTTCAGCATCCGATGATTTTGAACCGAAATTAAGCTTAGTACCAATCACATTCGGTACCATTAAAGCCGCATTTTATGCGATGTTATTTGCCGTGCCAATCGCGGTTGCAGGTGCGATTTATACCGCTTATTTCATGAATTCAGGCTTGCGTAAAGTAATCAAGCCAACGGTTGAAATAATGGAAGCATTACCTACGGTAATTTTAGGTTTCCTTGCTGGTCTATGGTTAGCCCCGTTTGTTGAAATGCATTTACCCGGGGTCATGATGATCGCCGTGTTATTGCCATTTTCAGCCATTTTGGTAGCCGCAATTTGGCACTTCTTACCCTCATCATTCGTTAACCGCGTACCACAGGGTGCACACGTAATTATCTTATTACCGGTGTTATTACTGGTCGGTTATTTCTCGGTATCAGTCAGCCCCTTTGTTGAAGACCTGGTATTTGATGGTGATGCACGAGCCTATATCAATGATATCTTTGGTTTCGACCAACGTAATTCGCTGATTGTTGGTATTGCTATGGGGTTTGCGGTTATTCCGACAATATTTTCGATTGCTGAAGATGCGATTTTCAGTGTACCAAAGCATTTAACCCAAGGTTCATTGGCGTTAGGTGCTACAAGTTGGCAGACCCTGGTTAGGGTTGTATTACTCACTGCAAGTCCAGGTATCTTCTCAGCCATCATGATGGGGTTAGGTCGTGCGGTTGGCGAAACAATGATTGTATTAATGGCAACCGGTAATACCCCTGTAATGGACTTCAATATTTTCTCTGGTATGAGAACATTGGCAGCCAACATTGCGGTAGAAATGCCTGAATCAGAAGTGGGTAGCTCGCATTATCGTGTCCTGTTTTTAGCGGCATTCGTACTGTTTGTGCTGACGTTTGTATTCAATACCATTGCAGAATTTGTGAGACAGCGTTTACGTGAAAAATACAGCGCGATTTAATCTAAGGCTTGTAAGTAGGATATTAAAATGAAAAATTGGTTTCGCTCAGGATCGCCTTGGATATGGATGACAGGTGGTGCTGTAAGTATAAGTTTGATTGCAGTTCTTGGTTTATTAATGTTGATCGCGTGGCGTGGTCTGACTTACTTTTGGCCAAGTGCGATACATGAATTTAAGGTTCAGCTAGAAGATGGCTCAAGTCGCGTTATTATTGGTGAGATCTATGATCGTGAAGTAGTGCCAATCCAACGTTTACTTGAGGCGGGCGTGAAGATTGATCCAACGTTAGAAACGGTAGAGCGCATCTTAGTTAAAACCGGTAACCGTGAATATGTTGATCTTGATTTCAGCTGGTTACTCGGGCCTGCAATTACTGAGCAATCAACCCCAGCTGCTTTGGCGGTGTTTGAACGTTTCAACAATGGTAACTTTTATGGTTACCCGGTTGCTATCGAAGAAGATGGGGTGAAAAAGACCTTAACGTCAGCAGAGCAATTAGATGTATTGATTGAACGTGCTGTTGCATTAAACGATAAAGCACAAGATCTGCAGAAGGGTGAGATCAGCTCGGTTAACTATGAGCTAGAGCGTATTCGTCTAAAGCTACGTAGTTATGAATTGAAAGATCAACTGACTAGTAAAATTGAAACTAAATACAGCAAAATTTCTGCCGCATTGCGTGCTGAGTATCAAATTCATGAAGCGCAATTATTCAGTTATCGTGACCAAGCCAATCGCGATGCCGTGATCGTAAAAGACATGCGTGGTGAGGAAGTTCGTATACCATTATCAAATGTGCTGGAAGTGACTTACCC